>NZ_JBAKFX010000062.1:0-20772 GCF_037577855.1 Dethiothermospora halolimnae
AAGATAAGTTTTGTATTAAAAGGTTATTTAAGAATATGAATATTGAAGTTATTTTTAGTGAGAATGTTCGGTAGAAAAGAACTTTATTTTCTATCAAATGTTCTAACTATATTATACGAGGAGGGATGAAAAATATGAAAAAGAAAGTGTATATTACTAGAAAAATACCATCTATAGCTTTAAAACTACTACAAGAACATTTTGATGTGGAAGTAAATAAAGAGGATAGGAATCTTAGCAAAGAAGAACTTATTAAGAACATAAAAGACAAAGATGGTGTGTTAACTCAGCTTACCAATGAAATAGATAAAGAGGTTATGGATAGGGCAAAAGGTGTAAGAGTATTTGCTAATTATGCAGTGGGATTTAATAATATTGATATTGATGAAGCAACAAAGCGGGGAATACGGATAACCAATACTCCAGGGGTTTTATCAAGTACAACGGCTGAACTTGCGTGGTCATTATTATTTAGTGTTACTAGACGTGTTGTTGAAGGAGATAGATACATACGAGAGGGAAACTGGAATAGCTTTTCACCTAATTTATTGCTAGGGCAAGATGTGACAGGGAAAACATTGGGAATAATAGGTGCAGGAAGAATAGGAAAGTCTTTTGCTAAAAAAAGCTTAGGATTTGATATGGACATATTATATTATAATAGGACTAGGGATAGTGAATTTGAAGAACAGTATAATGCCAAATATGTTGATAAGGAAACATTATTAAAAGAGTCAGATATAGTTTCTATACATGTACCATTAACAGATGAAACTAAACATATGATTACTGATAGAGAGTTTAAAATCATGAAGAATACATCTATTTTAATAAATACATCAAGGGGACCAGTTATAGATGAGAAGGCACTTGCAAAAGCCCTTAAAACAGGGGAAATTTGGGGAGCAGGTTTAGATGTTTTTGAAGAGGAACCAATAGTTATAGAAGAGCTTAAAAAACTTAACAATGTAGTGCTAACACCCCATATAGGAAGTGCATCAACAGAAACTAGAGAAGCTATGGCTAAGATGGCAGCAGAAAATATAATAGCAGTTTTAAATGGGAAAGAACCATTAACTCCAGTAAATAAAATATATTGATTTTTGTATCTCTATTTAATATAATAGTTAAGAAGTTTACTAATACTAAACTTTAAACTTAATTTTAACGGGGTGTACACACTTGAAAATCGGAGAAAAGATAAAACGACTTAGGGTAAGAAATTCCCTTACCCAGGAAGAATTAGCTAATAGATGTGAACTAACTAAAGGTTTCATATCTCAAATAGAAAGGGATTTAACATCACCATCAATAGCTACCTTGATGGATATATTAGAAGGGTTAGGAACTAATGTGAGGGATTTTTTTAATGAAATAGAAAATGAAAAAATAGTTTTTCAAAAGGAAGATGTTTTTGTTAAAGAGGACGATAGCAATAAACATAAGGTTAATTGGATTATATCAAATGCCCAGAAAAATTTAATGGAACCCATATTAATAGAGTTAGATAAAAAGGGTAAATCCACGATAGATGAACCCCATGAAGGGGAAGAATTTGGATATGTAATAGAGGGAATTGTAAAGGTTCATTTAGGAAAAGAAGTTCATAAGGTGAAAAAAGGAGAGAGTTTTTACTTTAAAGCCAATGCTACTCACTTTATATCAAATGGAGGAAAGGGGAAAGCAAAAGTCCTATGGGTAAGCACTCCACCTAGCTTTTAAATAAAGTTGATAGTGGAAAATTGAGAGTGGACAGTTAGGAGACAAATCGGCTGAAGCCGATTTGCTATAGAATATTTTACGAGGGAAACAAGTAAAATTACCTTTAACTGTCAATTATCAACTATCAATTGTCAACTGGAAAAGTAGAGGGAACCTCTACTTTTCCTTACCTAAATTGACTTAAGAATTTCTCAGCATTTTTAGGATTTAGTTTTTTATCCACAAGGGGTTTACTTTCTTTTATATGGGGAACCCTATCTAGGAATGTTGGCTTATCTTCTTTGTATATTATACCAAGGGGAATCTCATCATCCCATTCTTGGGACTTTTTAAATGCATTTATTTTATCATATGGATTATACTCATCATCTAGATAGTAAATTCTATCTTTATACCATTTGTAAGTGTTAACTTTATTAAAGGTAACACAGGGTTGTAGTATATCTATAAGGGCATAACCTTTATGTTTCATAGCTTTTTCAATCATCTTAGATAAGTGATCAACATCAGCTGAAAAACTTCTTGCAACGAAGGAACACCCTAGACTGATGGCAAAGGCTATAGGATTAAAGGCATCAGACACAACACCATCAAATTGCATAGATGTTTTATGACCTACAGCTGTTGTTGGAGATCCTTGACCTTTCGTAAGGCCATATATTTGATTATCATGAACTAAATGAGTAATATCAATATTTCTTCTTATGCTATGAATAATATGATTTCCACCTTCACCATAAGCGTCTCCATCACCGGTTGTAACCACAATTTTTAAGCTTTTATTTGCTACCTTAGCTCCAAAGGCTGGAGGAAGTCCCCTACCATGTAATCCATTAAAACCATTAACATTTATATAATGGGGTGTTTTAGCTGCCTGACCTATACCGGACATTACAAGTACTTCATGGGGAAGTAGATCTTGATTTGATAATGCCTTTTTAAGGGCATTTAAAATTCCAAAGTTACCGCAACCGGGACACCATGAATTTTCTGCATCTGTATCGAAAAGTTTAATATCTGTAGCCATTTATAACACCTCACTTTTTAGCTTATTATATATTTCATAACTATTTAATTGCCTACCATCGTATTTTAATATACTATTAGTACACTTTATATTGGTCTCACTTTTAATTAATCTAGCCAACTGTCCAGTATAATTTTGTTCCACATTAATTATCTTCTCTGCCATATTTGAATATTTTATTAATTCTTCAGTGGGCAAAGGATAAATATCGCCAAAAACTAAGGCTCCTATGTTAATACCTTTGTTCTTAAACATTTTGGTAACTTCCTTTAAAGCTCCATCCATTGAACCCCATCCCAATAATAAAATATCTGGATTATCATCTCCATAATATTCAGGTTCTTTAAGTTCCTCTTTTAATAGTTCCATTTTATTCATTCTTTTTTTCATCATATTAATGCGATTTTCACTGGATTCTTCAACAAATCCGTATTCATTATGTTCATGACTATCGGCAAGGACCGTTTGTTTTTTAAATCTTCCAGGGACAATCCTTGGTGATATACCCGATTCAGTTAGCTTGTATCTTTTATATTTATTATCCTCCAAAATATTATCATTGGATAAATGTCTATCTATTGACACTTTATCCATGTCAAAGGCTTTAATGGTTTGATTATAATCCGCTAAATACTGGTCATTTAATAATATAACCAGCATCTGGTATTTATCAGCTATATTTAAGGCCCTTACAGTTTGATAAAAAGCATCTTCGGGATTTCTAACTGCAATAACCATCCTAGGAAATTCATCTTGAGAGGATGAAAGCATAAAGTTTAAATCACTTTGGGCTGTTCTAGTTGGAAGTCCAGTTGCGGGACCTGGTCTTTGTACATTCACCACCACCAGTGGAATCTCGGTTATTGCAACTAAACCCAGGGTTTCAACCATTAATGAAAAACCTCCTCCAGAAGAACCGGTCATAGCTCTTATTCCAGCATAGGATGCTCCTATTGCCATGTTTATGGCGGCTATTTCATCCTCGGCTTGCTCTACCATTATACCTGCTTCCTGTTGATTTTTAGCTAAAAAAGTCATTATACTGGTTGCTGGAGTCATAGGATATGCAGAGTAAAAGTTTACTCCCCCGGCAATTGCCCCAAGTCCTATGGCTTGATTACCATTTATTAAAATACTGTCATCTGTGGAATCTTCATTTATATTAAAACTACTGTTAATTGTCCCATAACCCTTTTTAAAGGCTTCTAAATTATCATGGGCTACCTTTTCACTAAACCTATCATTAAATACACTTTCTACTTTATCCATGGAAAGGTTAAATGACTTTATTATAGCTCCCAATGCGGCTGAGCCAAATACCTTTCTATTTCCCACTTCTTTGGCTATATCTTTCATTGGAATATTTATAATATTTTTTTTACTTTCTTCAGTATTTATTTCATCATCACATATTATAATGCCATTATCATTAAGTCTATCTTTATGAAAATTTATTGTATTTTGATCTAGGGCAATAATAACATCTAAATTAGGATTATAAGAAGTGATGGGTTCATCTCCAAATCTTATTTGAATAAAATTATGTCCTCCCCTTACCCTTGACATATAATCCTTATTAGAGAAAATATAAAAACCCTTTCGTTTTAATATTTTTTGTAACAAAAAACTAATTGTTGACATTCCTTGGCCGGCTGAACCACCGATGAGAATGTTATATTTCATTATTAATGCACTCCCTTTTTAAAAAGTCTTTCACTTGGTATATATATACCAAAAAATATATAATATACACAGAAAATATATGATCTAATTATAATTGACAATTGATAGTGGACAATTGACAGTTAAAAGTAATTTTACTCACTTTGTTCGTAAAATATTATACTTAAATCGGCTTCAGCCGATTTATACCTTAACTGTCAATTTTCAATTCTCAATTCTCCACTGTATTTAAAGATTTCATTATTTCCAAACAATAAAGCAAAGTGGCAAAGACCACTCTGCTAGTTATCTAAAGTCCTCCATAAAACCTTTAGCATCTTCTGGTTTCCATTTACGATCTATTAGCGGGCTATCATTATCTTTTAAATGGGGGATACGTTCAAGGAACGTTGGTTTATTGGTTTTATAAATAACACCTAGAGGAATACCATCATCTCCCCATTCATTTGCCTTATCCATAGCTTTTTTCTTGTCTGTAGGGTCATAGCTATCATCTAAATGATATACTCTATCCTTATACCATTTGTAAGTATTAACCTTATTAAAGGTTACACAAGGTTGTAATATATCTATAAGGGCATAACCTTTATGATTAATAGCCTCTTTTAATATTTTAACTAAATGTTCTTTATCGGCTGAAAAGGCTCTGGCAACAAAGGAACAATCTAAGTTTATTGCAAAGGAAATTGGGTTAAAGGGTTCTATATATACTCCATCAAATTGCATTGTTGTTTTTTGTCCCATATCTGTAGTTGGAGACCCTTGGCCTTTAGTAAGACCATATATTTGGTTATCATGAACTAAATGAACTATATCGACATTTCTTCTTATATTATGAAGTATGTGATTTCCTCCTTCACCATAGGAATCTCCATCTCCAGTTGTAACAATAACTTTAAGGTCTTTATTTGCAATTTTAGCACCGATAGCAGGGGGAAGGGACCTTCCGTGTAGACCATTAAATCCGTTAGCATTAATATAATGAGGAGTCTTAGCGGCCTGACCTATTCCCGATGCTATAAGTATTTGATGGGGAAGAAGATCTAGTTCTGAAAAAGACTGTTTCAAAGCATTTAATATACCAAAGTTACCACAACCGGGGCACCATGCGTTCTCATCATTAGATTCAAATAACTTAATATCTGTAGCCATTTATAACACCTCACCTTTCATTTTCTTATAGATTTCATATCCACTTAACTGTCTACCATCATATTTCAATATGCTCTTATCACAACCGATACCAGTTTCCTGTCTTATTAGTTTAGAAAGCTGTCCAGTATAATTTTGCTCCACATTAACTATAGTTTTAACAGAATCAGAATATTTATTTAAAAGTTTTGTTGGTAATGGATATAAGTCTCCAAATACCAATGTTCCTATTTTTTTATTTTCTTTATTAAGAAGGGATGTAGCTTCTTTTAAAGGTCCATACATTGATCCCCATCCCACTAATAAAATTTCAGGTTCATCTACTCCAAAATATTCAGGTTCTTGAATTTCATTTTTCAATAGGTCCAATCTTTTCATTCTTTTATCCATCATAGAGATACGAACTTCAGATGATTCAGTGATATGACCATATTTATTATGCTCATCACTATCTGCCAATACAACTTGATTTTCATATTTACCAGGAATTATCCTTTTAGATATACCACTTTCACTTGGTTCATACCTTTTATACTCAAAGGGCTCGTAGTCTGATACATCAGAAAGATATCTATCTACAGTCACTTTACTTAGATCAAAGGTTTCCACAGTTTGGGTTACATCTGCCATGTATTGGTCATTTAATATAATGACTAACATTTGATATTTATCAGCTATATTTAATGCCCTAACAGTTTGATAGAAAGCATCTTCTGGATTCCTAACGGCTAAAACCATTCTAGGCATCTCCCCATGGGAAGCAGTTAAAACAAAACTTAAATCACTTTGTTCAGTTCTAGTTGGAAGTCCTGTTGCGGGACCAGGCCTTTGGACATCTACAACAACCAAAGGAGTTTCAGTAACTCCTGCTAAGCCTAGGGCTTCAGTCATTAGGGAGAATCCTCCCCCAGAGGTTCCAGTCATTGATCTTGCTCCTGCATAAGAACCACCGATTGCCATGTTAATAGCTGCTATTTCATCTTCCGCCTGTTCAACAACTATTTTGGCATCATTTTGTTTTTGAGAAAGGTAGGTCATTATACTAGTAGATGGAGTCATTGGATATGCAGAATAGAAATCTAAACCTCCGGCTAATGCACCTAAAGCTATAGCTTGATTAGAATTTATCAGCAAATTATTATCCGTTAAATTCTCATCTATATTAAAGTTTTGCTCTAATAATTCATAACCCTTTTCAAAGGCTTTGTAATTTGAATTGCTAGTTTCTTTTTCAAACTTTTCGTCAAATACTTCTTTAACCTTATTAAAAGATAAACCAAATAACTTTAAGCAAGCCCCCATTGCTACGGAACCGAAGACTTTGGCATTACCTATATCCCTTGCCAATTTATTCATAGGTATTTTTATAACCCTTGGGTTTTCAATATCTAATGATTCATCACAAATTATAACTCCATTGTCATTTAATCTTTCTTTATGAAGATCCACTGTATCCTTATTTAATGCTATAATAACATCTAGATTTGGATGATGGGAATGAATAGGTTCTGTACCGAATCTTATCTGTATAAAATTATGTCCTCCTCTAACACGGGACATATAATCCTTATTAGAAAATATATATAAGCCTTTACGTTTAAGTATTTTTTCTAGTAATATACTTAAAGTATCCATACCTTGACCGGCTTGGCCTCCTATTAGTATGTTATACATCTTAAAAACTCCCTTCATTTTTAATATAATAAAGTTTTTACTTAGTAATAGTTATACCCACTAAATTTAGATTAAAAATATTTAATAAGAAAAATAATATGGAGGAAATATTACTTTTATGTAGAATTACTAGAATAACGAATTAATACTTAGGGAGGATTGAATATATTGGCAAAAACTAAAAGGATATTATCATTACTAATAGTTGCTATTATAATGTTTAACATAACTTTCATAAACAATAAAGCCTATGGAGAAGAAGATGTAGATGGAGTAAGTAAGACCTTAATGGATAATGAGGTAGGTTCATACGAAATAATAGATATAGAAAATCATTGGGCTTATGAAGAGATAAAAGAACTGGTGGACAAAGGAATATTAAAGGGCTATAAGGACAATACATTTAGACCTGATAAATATGTAAGTAGAGCAGAATTTATTACTGCATTATTAAGGGTGGTATGTGTTTTAGATGAGAACCATAAAGACACTCCCTATGGGGAAAGAAGGGATGCAATTTTAGAAAGTATATCTCAAAAAAAATATGATATAAAATACTCGGATTTAGAAAATCACTGGGCTAAAAATAATATTGCTTGGGTGAAGGGATATATAGATGATAAGGATCTACTATTATTTGAAAATATTTATTCAGGAAGTGAATTTAATCCCGATGAAGAAATAACTAGAAAAGAAGTGGTTGTTTTAACTAGATATTTTTTATTGCCACCTATAATTGATAAGGATATAGATTTTGATGATATAAATAGGGATAATATTTTTTATAATAAAATACAATATGTTGCTAAAAATGGTATAATGACAGGCCATTCCGATGGTTCATTTAGGTTATCAAGCAGAATGACCAGGGGAGATACAGCTGTAATAATGAGTAGAATATTAAAAAATCTTAAATATAGAAAGGATTTTTTGAAAGATAAAGAAAACTATATATTTGTATATAATACTTCTTCAAACAAAGTGGTTTATCCAACTTTTTTAACAGATGAACTGTACAATAACCCTGATACGGAACTTGATCAAAAATATATAAAAATATTAAATTCAGAAGAAATTAATATAGAAAAAAATAAACAAAGTGTGATGGAATATGAAATTCTAGAAATAATTGAAAAATTGAAGAACAGTGGAGACAGTAGATATTATACCCTAGATGAAATAAAAGGGACATTAAAAAAGCTTGAAAAAGAAGAGTATTGGAATAAAGCTGGATTATATTATTATTCGTACAAATATAATATTGATGGATATAATACCATTGAAACACTAATAAAAGCAGAGAATAATTATGATTATAATAAAAATGGCAACGAGGACATAGGTTATATCTATACTGAAATTATTAATTACTACATTAATAATAAAGATATAGTTAAGGTTAAAGAGTATATAGGTAAATTGGAAAAATTGTATGATAGTGTTGAAAAAATAGGTAATGATGGGATAAACAAATTCTACTTAAAGAGTGCAAAATGGTTAGATAACATAGAAGAATATCAAGCTGCTTTAGGATATGTAAATAAAGCTATAGACAATGGAGTTGGTTTTCAAAGCTATATGTATCTTGAAAAGGGTGTATTAATGTATAAAGCAGGGAAACCTAAGAATGAAGTGGAAGAATATATTAAAGAGAAATTAAAGGAACTTAAAGAAGAGCAACAGTTATATGAGGATGCCCTGGATAAGTATATTTGGTTTTTAAAATATATTGAGAAGAACTAATACGTCTTTTAAATATACTTTATAACTAAAAGAGCTTGTATGTATATGAAGACAGAATGTTGACAAAGTAAATGAAAATATACTTATGAAGCAAGTGGACCTGCATATATATGTAGGTTTTCATTTTCCTAAAATAAGATAAATTTGAATATATTGCAATTTAATGATAATATTAAAAAAAAGCAAAAGGGGGAAGTTATATGTCAGATTTTAATAATTTTAATGGATTTAATAACCAGAATCATAATAATGATTATCCCCAAAACATAGGTGATAGTCCAGGATATTATGATGTTGTTAGTGTAGGTCATTGGATTGGACTTTTAATTTTATTTGCAATTCCTTTAGTTAATATAGTTGGACTTATTTATTTAGCGGTTAGTTCTGAAAATATAAATATTAAAAATTACTCTAAAGCTTCTTTAATATTAATAGGTATTTCACTGGTTGTAACCCTGTTCTTTAGGGTGATATAAAAAATATTTATGGTCTCACCAATTCCCTGCTCTTTGTACCTTGTACCCTGCACAGAACAAAGGCGCACAAAGTCGCCTTTGTTCCATCATTTTTTAAACTTTAAAATCAATCCCGTAGCCAAAGTAGTTATTGGAATAGCTATTATTAAACCTATACTTCCCACAAAGGCTCTTACTATTTCAGTTGCCATTAGATTCATATTTAAAACCTTTATTAGAGATGTTTTATAAGCCATAAATACTAGTAATAACGGTAAGGAACTTCCTGTATATGCTAATATCAAGGTGTTGGACATAGTACCCATAATGTCTTTTCCCACATTTAATCCAGACTTCATTAGTTCTTTAGGTGTGACTTCAGGATGTAGATTTCTCATTTCATACATTGAAGAAGAAATAGACATGGAAACATCCATAACTGCTCCTAAGGTACCTATTATTATACCTGCAAATAATAGTCCTTGAAAGTCAAAGTCTATCTGTTGGGGTATATGCATAAGCATCATTCCCTCTTCACTATTTAAACCGGTTAAATTAGCTGCTGTACTGACAATGTAGGCTAGAAATCCAGCCATAATAACACCGGAAACTGTACCTATTATTGCAGATATAGATTTAATGTTAAACCCACCTATTATTATAAAAGTAATTATGGTAACAATAGTTGTAGTTAAAACAGTAACCCACACTGGACTGTAGCCCTTTAATATTAAAGGTAATAATATTTTAAATATGGATACTCCAGTGATTGTAAGAGTTATAAGGGATTTTAGTCCCTTTAGTCTACCTACAACAAGCAATAAAACAACAAAGGCTATAAGCACATATAACAAATATGTATCCCTTGTAAAGTCAGTAATAACTACTTGGGGAGCATCCCCTTTGATTTCAGTTATACCAAGTATAACTTTGTCCCCTTTTTTTACTTTTATATCGTAGAATACATTTCCATCTAGACCATTTTCAATTATAAATTTTTCGTCTTTATATTTTCCCGTCAAAACCTTCACTTTAATAACTTGAGTTTGAACCTCTGAATAGGAACTTGTATTATCTTCCTTATCTTTAACGTCGGTTATAATCTCTATAACCTTTCCCCTTTCTAGTTTCATTTTAGAACTATCTATTTCGGTATTTGAATCATCGGCAAGGGAAAGGGAAGAGGGGATTATTAATAAAATAAACATAATTAAAATAATTTTCTTCAAATTAGCACCTCCTTATCTAACTACAATAATTATAGCATTTATTAACTTAAGGAACAATCTTATTTAAAGATTGACACAATTGTTCTTATTCTATAATATTATAGTTAGTTACATATGATATTATGGGATTCTTTATTTGTAAGTTTCATTTTTATAGGAATATATGGTTAAAAATAAGGAGGTATGACTTTGAAAAGCGGACAACAAGAAAATAGATTAGGTAGGGAACCAGTTGGCTCCCTACTTGTCAGACTATCTATACCATCTATACTATCTATGCTTATTCAAGCCCTTTATAATATTGTAGATAGTATCTGGGTAGGAAAGTATAGTTTAGATGCATTTAAGGGTTTATCTTTAGCCTTTCCCCTGCAAATGATCCTTATAGCATTGGCGGTTGGTACAGGTATTGGTGCCAATTCTTTAATATCAAGATCATTAGGAAAAGGTGAGACAGAAAAGGCATCAAGTGCCGCAGAACATGTATTAATAACGGCATTGGTTTATGGTGGTGTTATAGCTTTTATAGGAGCCTTTTTCTCCTATGATTTAATCGGAATGTTTACGGATAAACAGGAATTAGTTGATTATGGTGCTAGATATATAAAAGTTATATTTATGGGTTCAACGGCTATGTTTATACCTATGATATCAAATAATATATTAAGGGGAGAAGGAAATACCCTTATACCTATGGTAACAATGTTTATTGGTTCCTTTATTAATATTGCATTGGATCCATTTTTAATATTTGGATGGTGGATCTTTCCAGAACTAGGAGTAGAAGGTGCAGCATTGGCAACGATAATTTCAAGAGTGATAAGTGGGACTTTTATTTTAATTATATTATTTAAAGGAAATCATGAAATCAAGCTTAACTTTAAAAACTTTAAACCTGATTTATCGGTTATTAAAGGAATATATATAGTGGGATTACCAGCAATGGCTATGCAGATGTTAGCATCTGTTATGATAGGAGGTTTAAATAAAATTTTAGCTCCCATTTCTGAAGATGCAATCGCGTCATTGGGTATATACTTTAAGCTGCAATCCTTTGTCTTTATGCCAGTATTCGGATTAAATCAAGGTTATATGCCTTTAATAGGATATAATTATGGGCACAACAGACCTGAGAGAATGAAAAAAGGTATGAAATTAGGTTTTATAAGTGCCTTTGTTATAACTACTATAGGATTTGTCATATTTCAGTTGTTCCCAGAACAATTGGTATTGATGTTTGCTGATACTGAAGATCTTACAGCTAAAGAACTAGAAAGATTTTTAAATATAGGAAAAGATACCCTTAAGACCATAAGTATAGCATTTCCTATTATAGGTCCAGCAATAGTGGGGTCATCAACATTTCAAGCCTTAGGTAAAGGGTTACCCAGTTTAATATTATCCTTTTCAAGACAAATAATATTACTATTACCATTAGCTTTAATTTTATCTGAAATTGGTGGTTTAGATTTAATCTGGTATTCCTTTCCCATAGCAGAGGGAGTAGCAGCTGTTGCAATGGTTATATGGTTAAGCTATACTCTTAAGAAAGTTTTCAGTGGCTATAAAACAGAAAATACTTAATATGAAATTAATAATAATATAACCCTTCTTTAATCTTAATGATGTAAAGTATAGTTGAAGTTAAGATTAAAGGAGGTTATTAATATGTTTGAATATTTAATGGAAAAGTTAATGAACTCAGTAGCGAAAAGGGATTTGGGATACGAAGTTTATAGAAAGTTAGAGCTTAGAAGACTATAAGATTTTATATATTTTTAGCAAAGGTATTTCGGCTATATATAGCTGAAATACCTTTTTTCATTGTCTCTGGTCTCTGTGCCTTGCACCCTGCACTAAACAAAGAAGCGTCAAAGGTTCTCTTGTTCACCTATGATATAATTTATATTATATAATTAATAAAGAGAAAGGGGAAAACGTCTTTGAAAGAAAAGGTATCTTTAGTAAAATGTGAAGATTACGAATATAGTTTAGTAAAAGAGTCAATATTGACATCCTTTGAAAATATAGGAGGAATAGAAAAGTATATAAATAAAGGTGATAAGGTATTATTAAAACTTAATTTATTAATGAGAAAAAGACCGGAAGAAGCCACCACGACCCATCCAGTTTTTACAAAGGCATTGGCTGAAGTTCTTATAGAGTATGGAGCTAAGGTTATAATCGGTGATAGCCCTGGAGGCCCCTTTAATACTAGAATGTTAAAAAGTATATATAAAGGCTGTGGTATAGAGGATATTAAGGAAGAATTAGATATTGAGTTGAATTACAATACTAATTCTATGGAAGTTAAGAATGAAGAAGGAAAGATACTAAAAAAATTAACAGTGGTGGAAATGCTTAAGGATGTGGATAAAGTTATATCTGTATCTAAGCTAAAAACCCATGGTATGGCAATGTTTACGGGGGCAGTTAAAAATATGTTTGGAATAATACCTGGAGTATTAAAGGCAGAATATCATTTTAAAATGCCCGATATAGATAATTTTTCTCAAGCCTTGGTGGATATATGTCTATATGGAAAACCAGTATTATCATTTATGGATGGAATAGTTGGAATGGAAGGGGCAGGACCTTCTGCTGGGGACCCTAGAAAGATAGGAGCAGTAATAGCATCCACAAGTCCCTATCATTTAGATGTTGTAGCCACTTCAATAATAAATTTAGAGCCAACTAAAGTCCCCACTATAAAAAGAACTGTTGAAATGGGATTATGTAAAGGTAACTTAGAGGATATAAATCTTTTAGGAGATAACATAAAAGATTTTAAAATAAAGGATTTTAAGATTCCACCAATAAGAACGGTTCATATGGTTAAAGAGAATACACCTAAAATCATTAGGAAAATATCTGATAAATTATTAAAACCGAGACCTATTTTTATCCATGATGACTGTATAGGGTGTGGAGATTGTAAGGAAAGTTGTCCCCCTAAGGTAATAGATATGGTTGATAATAGACCAGAGGTGAATCTTGATGAATGTATAAGATGCTTTTGTTGTCAGGAATTATGCCCTAAAAAGGCAGTGGAGATATATAGACCAACTTTGATGAAGCTGTTGTCAAAACTTTAGAAAGGCAGAGAATAAAGAATATAGAATAAAGAATAGATAAAGTAGGGACTGGCGTAGCCAGTCCCTATCATTTATTTTGCTTTAATTATATAAAGGAAATATAATATAATTAAAGAATAACTATATATAAGAAGTATTTTTACTGATGGGAGGAATTATATTGCCACTTAAGATATTACATACATCGGATATACATATAGGAATGAGATTTAATAATTATCCCGATGAAGTTAGGGGTAAATTAGTTGAAGCACGAATTAGTGTTTTAGATAGATTGATTGATATAGCTAATAAAGAACAGTGTGATTTATTTATTATAGCAGGGGATTTATTTGATAAGATCAGTAAGATAGCTAAAAAGGATATTGTGTCGGTAATAAAATCTTTAGATCAATTTTCTGGAGAATGTGTTTT
This sequence comes from Dethiothermospora halolimnae, assembly GCF_037577855.1. NCBI lineage: Bacteria > Bacillati > Bacillota > Tissierellia > Tissierellales > Thermohalobacteraceae > Dethiothermospora > Dethiothermospora halolimnae. Next base: position 14,195 of record NZ_JBAKFX010000062.1, read on the forward strand.
AGTTATGCCCGGTAATCATGACTATGATAATGGTATGACTGAACTTTGGGATACTTTTAGTAAAAACATTACTGGTAAGATAGTTCTTTTAAACGAAAATAGTATATATAATCTTAATAATTATGATATAGATGGAGTCATATATCCAGCCCACTGTGACTCTAAGCACTCTGATACTAATAATTTATCTTGGATAAAGGAACTGGAGGATAAACCAGATGTAAAATGGCATATAGGAATAGCCCATGGAGCCCTACAGGGAATATCTCCAGATATTGATAATAGATATTTTAATATGTCTGAAAGGGAGTTAGTGGATATAGGTCTTGACTTATGGTGTCTAGGACATACCCATATTCCCTATCCTAATACCTCTATAATAGATAGTTCCAATGTATTTAATCCAGGGACTCCGGAACCCGATGGAATGGATTGTAAACATGGAGGAAATGCCTTTATCATTGACATTGATGATAATAAGGATATTAAAGCAACAGCAGTTGAAACTGGTAAGTATAGATTTTATGACTTAAAATATATAGTGGAAGATGAACGGGATTTTGAAAAGATAGAAGAAGAACTTTTAAGTAATAGCCCAAATAGAAAAATGGTTAGATTAAAGTTAACTGGAAGACTAAATAAAGAAGTATATGATATTAAAGGTGACTATTATAAAAAGTTTAACTCTAATCTAGGATATTTTAATGTTGATGATAGTGAGTTAAAAATAAAAATCACAAAAGAAATAATTGAGAAGGAATTTACAAAGGATTCTTTTCCCCATAAACTTTTAAATAGCTTAGCTGATGAAGAAGGGGCTATGCAACTTGCATATGAATTGATTAAAGAGGTGAAAAAATGAGGATAAATAGATTTAAAAGTGATTGTTTCGGCGGAATTAAAGATAGGGATGTTCAGTTTAATGAAGGCTTAAATGTAATACTAGGGCCAAATGAAGCTGGAAAGAGTACATTTATTAATGGAATATATAATACTATCTTTAAAAAATCTAAATTAAATCTAAGATCTAAAGATGATAAAGAATTTAAAAATAGGTTTATGCCCTATCCCAATGGTGATAGTATAAATGGAAAGGTTCATTTATATGTGGAAGGTAAGGAATATGCATTGAACAAGGAATGGGGAGAATCCCCTAGCTCTTTTTTAGAACTACCCGATGGTAGTTTAATTAAAAATAAAAATAAAATAGATGAAAACATAAAAGGGTTATTAAAATTTGGACAAGGAACATATGAAACAGTTGTATTTGCCAAACAAAGAGATATAAAAAAAGCAGTTGAAAAGATATTAAGTAGTTCCGAAACAACCGAGAATATAACATCAATACTTAGAAAAGCAATAATGGAACTAGATGGCATATCAGTTGATAGATTAAATGATAAGATAAATAATGAACTTGATAATTTATTAAAAAGATGGGATTATGACAATAGTTGTCCAGAAAATAATAGGGATATCCATAATCCATATAAGATAGGAGTAGGTGAAATACTTAAAGCCTATTATAACAAGAGAAAAATTGAAGTTAAAATGGATAATGCAATTAACTCTGAAAAGAAATTTGAAAGTATAACTAAAGAGATAGAAATATTAAAAGAGAAAATAGACAAATTGGAAAGGGAAAAGACCGAGTTATCTGCCCTTGAAGGTGATATATTTAAAAGGTCTAGCTTAGAGCCTGAAATAAAAATGCTAAATAACGAGATACAGATACTTAAAGAGTTAAATTCTAAATGGCCTAAAAAAGAGATGGAACTTGAGTTTAAAAGGGAAGAGTTAAAGAGACTGAATACTTCTATGGAAAAATTGCAAGAAGAATATGAACTATCTTCTAAAATGGAAGAGAAAAAAATATTAATAAAAAAAATATCTAAAGTAGAAGAAAGTATAAAAAGGCTAGAAGAACTGAAAAATAAAAAAGATAGTTTACAAAATATAACTAAAGAAGATATAAAAAGTTTGGAAAGGCATAAAAGTATAATGGAAAGATCAAATGCTACTATTGAGGCTGCAACCCTAAAAGCCAATATAATAAAAAAATCTGATTATAGTATAAACTTAATAAAAGGACTAGATAATAAAGAAGAAGTCACTGAGAGTATGGACTTTATAGCTAAAGGGTATATGAAGTTAGAAGTAGAGGGGATATTAGATTTAGAAATAAAATCAGGAGAAATTGATTTTGAAGAAATTAGTAATAAATATAATAGTTCTAAAGAAGAATATTGTAGATTATTAAAGAAACTAAACATAAAAAATATCGAAGAAGGCAAACTAATATTATCAAAATTGGAAGATATAAATAAAGATATAGAAATAACTAAAAATCATATGGAAAATCAATTGGATGGACATAGTTATAGTGAACTTAATGATAAATTAGATAAACTAAAGGATATAAACAATATAAGGGATAAAAAGGAAATACAATTAGAGATAAATACCACTTACAGTAAAATATCAGATATAAAAGCCAATATAAAAAGTATAGAAGATTTATTAAATGAATGGGAAGTTAAATATGGTGATTCAGACGAATTATTCGATAAAATTACAGATATAAATTTAGAATTAAAAGAGAAAAGTAGGGAAATAAAAAAGCTAAAACCTTTACCGGAAGGTTTTGATAGTGCAAATGATTTTAAAATTTATTTTAGAAAACTAACTGATAATCTAGATGATTTAAAAAAAGACTATAGTGGGAAGGTAGAAATATATTATCAATGTGAAAACTCACTATCCGATGTTTCATATGAGGAATTAAAGGAACAGTATAAAGATGCAGAAAGGGAATATAACAAGCTAATAAATAGGGTAAAAAATCTTAAAATAATCAAAGAAAGATTTGATAAAATAACAGACACCATTGCTAATACTACTTTTGAACCCCTGGTGAAATCCTTTAGTAAATATCTATCTAAAATAACAAGAAACAAATATGAAGTAGGAAATATAGATGATAATTTTAATGTCAATATAGGCTCTAAAGATATTAATATACCGGTAAATCTATTATCGGCTGGAACCTATGACAGTGTAGCTTTAGCCCTTAGATTCGCCATATTAGAAAATCTATATAAAGATAGTGACGGTTTTATGATTTTAGATGACTGTTTGGTGGATTTAGATCCAAATAGAAAAAATGAAGCAGTGGAAGTAATAAAAGAGTTTGCTAAGAAAAATCAAGTTATATTTACAACATGTAGTCCAGACACAGCAAAACTATTAGGTGGAAATATTATTAATTTCTAAACATAACAAGGAGGCTTAGTATGCAAAATTTTGTTTACAAAAATCCCACAAAAATAATATTTGGAAAAGATACCATAGGGGAAATCGGTAAAGAAATAAAAGCAAAGGGAATAGATAAGGTACTAATGATATATGGTAAAGGCTCAATACTAAAAAATGGAGTTTATGATAAGGTGATAGCATCCCTTAAGAGGAATGGAATTTTACATGTAGAGGTAAAGGGAGTAAAGTCTAATCCGATATTATCAAAGGTTAAGGAAGCCATAGAAGTAGGTAAAAGAGAAGGAGTACAGGGAATTTTGGCTGTTGGTGGTGGAAGTGTGTATGATACATCTAAGATTACATCTATTGGACATTATTATAATGGAGATGTATGGGACTTTTATGAGGGAAAAGCTAAGCCACAAAAAGCTTTACCTATATTTGGAGTATTAACTATATCTGCCACTGGTTCAGAAATGAATAGTGGTGCCGTTATAACCAATGAAGAAGACAATAAAAAATGGGGATATGGATCACCATTATTATTTCCCAAAGTATCAATAATTGACCCAAGCATCCAATCAACTCTGCCGAAAAAACAGACTGCAAATACTGCCATAGATACTATGTCCCATGTTTTTGAACTATACTTTGATGGTACTAATGATGTGGATATTATGAGGGAATACTCAGAGGGAATAATTAGAACTGCAATGAAGCATGTTAAAGTTTTACTTAATAATCCCAATAATTATGAGTCCAGAGCTCAGCTAGCATGGGGGGCTACATTGGCTTTAAATGGAAGTAATGGAACAGGCAGAACCTTTGGAGATTGGTCGTCCCATAATATTGAACATTCATTAAGTGCACTATATGATATATCCCATGGGGAAGGTCTAGCCATAGTATTTCCTGCATGGATGAGATATGTATATAAAGGGGATATGAATGTGTTTGAAAGATTTAGTGAAAAAATATTTAATATAACAGAGGGTTCTAAGGAAGAGAAAATATTAAAGGGAATTGATAGTCTTAAGGAGTTCTATAAGAGTATAAATGCTCCCACAAGCCTCAAAGAAATAGGTATAAAGGAAGACGAACTTGAAAATATAGCTGAAAATGCAGCTATGCTCGAACCCTTAGGAACCTTTAAAAAGTTATATAAAGATGATATTCTAGAAATATTAAAAATGGCATATGAGTAGCTTTAAATAAATTGAAGCTACTTATACAATTGACAATTGACAGTTAAGGTATAAATCGGCTAAAGATGATTTAATATATAATATTTTACAAACAAAGTGAGTAAAATTATCTTAAACTATCAATTGTCAACTGTCCATTTTCAATTGAAGTTTTTTTATGATTGGTAGGTGATATTTTGAAAAAGAAGATGGGAGATACAAGAAAAAGGTTAGTTGGAGCCTTTATTATAATATCTTTAATGGTGTTTGGATTAATTATTAGAATAGGGTACTTACAAATTATAGAGGGACAAGCATATAAAAAGCAAGCATTAGATCAATGGGCGAAGGATATTGTGGTGAAAGCAAATAGAGGAACAATATACGATAGAAATGGTAAAAAGCTAGCTACAAATATAAAAGCATATACAATCAGTGCTAGTCCTGGAAAAATTGATAAACCTGGTGAAATATCTGAAAGACTTGCACCTATATTGGAAATGGATGAAAGTGAAGTATACAAAAAAATAACTACTAAAGGGAATTTTATAAAGATAAAACAGTGGGTTAATGAAGAAACCATGGAAAAAGTAAGAGCTGAAGAAATAGATGGTATATTTATATCGGAGGTAACAAAACGGTATTATCCCTTTGGAAATTTAGCTTCATATGTTTTAGGTTTCACCAATATAGACAATAAAGGACTTTATGGAATAGAAAGAAATTATGATAAATATTTAATAGGAACTCAAGGAAGATTAATAAAAAATTCTGATGCCTTTGGAAGACAGATTCCATATGAAAATGAAAAGGTATTTGAAGCAGAACCGGGGGCCAATCTAGTATTAACATTAGATGAAGTTGTTCAAGGATTTGCAGAAGATGCCGCAGAAAAGGTTCTTAATGAGTATAGTGCTAAAAAGGCATCTGTAATAGTAATGGATCCCAACACTGGTGATATACTGGCCATGACATCTAAACCTGATTATAATCCAAATACCCCCAGGGAACCGATTTCTGAGTATATTAAGAAAAAATGGGAAGGTTTGTCTTCTGACGAATTAACAAAAGAATGGAATAAATTATGGAAACCTTTTCCAATAAATGATGTTTATGAACCGGGGTCTCCTTTTAAACTTTTGACTGCAGCCATAGCCCTTGAAGAAAATTTAGTAAAGGTTAATACTAAGTTTCAAGCAGATAAAGGGTATATCAAAGTAGGAAACTCAAGACCAATAAAATGCTGGAGATATTATGATCCCCATGGAGAGCAAACTGTTGCTGAAGGGGTTCAAAACTCTTGTAATGTTGTATTGGTTCAAATTGGATTAAAAATTGGACAAGAAAAAATGGACAACTATATTAGAGCCTTCGGATTTGGAGAAAAAACCAATATTGATATCATAGGAGAGGAATTGGGATTAGTAACAAGCGCTCAAAATATGAGGGATATAAGACTTGCTAATATTAGTTTTGGACAGGGAATAGGGGTTACTCAAATACAACTAATAAATTCTATCGCTACTTTAATAAACGGTGGAAACTTAATGGAGCCGAGATTTGTTAAGCAAATAATTGATGAGGAAGGTAATGCTCTAAAAGAGTTTAAACCTAAAGTCAAAAGAAAGGTTTTATCAAAGGATACATCGGATAAAATGAGATATATTATGGAGACTGTCGTTACAGAAGGGGGAGGAAAAAATGCATATATCCCTGGGTATAGGGTTGGTGGAAAGACAGGGACTGCTCAAAAGATTATAAATGGTAGGTATTCCGACGACAAATATATAATGTCATTTGTTGCTGCGGCACCTATGGATAATCCACAACTAATAACATTGGTAGTTGTAGATGAACCTATAGGAGACAATCTATTTGCATCAACCGTTGCAATCCCACCTGCAAAGGAAGTTTTAGAAAAATCTCTAAGATATTTAAAAATACCTCCTTCGCCTACAGATGGGGAATAAGCTTTAGTTTTAGTCTAAGTTTTAGTTTAAGGATTTTGCCAAAGGCAAAATCCTTTTTTATGTGTGCCCAGCATGGACACAGTCTATAGGGTGAAAGTCCCGAACACCGAAGGTGATATAGGTGCTAGCTGAAGACAAGGGTGTCCACCGTGAGGTGGAATCTGAAGGA
>NZ_JBAKFX010000063.1:0-19965 GCF_037577855.1 Dethiothermospora halolimnae
GTTATATTTTAAATATCATTTGATTACTGTTTGTCAAGGGCGGCTACGGTGGACTTAGTATAATTCCACTGGTTTATCCCAGTATTATCCATAACATTAGTTTTTCATAGAACTTTTTACATTACCTTTTTTAGATACTTTAAGTTTTGTTACTCCTTCAAAAAAATTGATAATATCTCCATCATAGTAAGCTAAACATTCTTTAAACTCACAACCTCTATTTTCTTTCCCTTCCATAAGTTTTAAAATCCCTTCAATTCCTATGGTATCTAATGTATGATTTACATATGCTCTAGGAAATCCATTTAATTCCTCAATAAAAAATCCTGCATCCATGGCAATACATGGTTTCTTAGCAATTTTATATGCCTGCTTTACTTTCTGTTTAGCTATTTCTCTGATGTCATCGCCCCTGGGCTCTATAAGCTCAGCATTATATTGTATAACCTCTACATCCCTTAGACATCTCTTTGCCGATTTAACTTTTCCTAAGTTAGATGTTACAAAAACAATTTGTCTCTCATTCATTTTTCCACCTCCATTCAACCAATATATAAAAAACAATTGGTAACATAAGCTGAAAATAAAAAAATATTCAGTTTTTTTATAATGTTAATTCATATAAATTACATTCATGTACCCTTTTAAACTTATCTTTTATTTTTTCTTTCTCTTTCCCTAGATAATGGGCAAAAGAGTTGCATATAAACAATTTTTCAGTTTTTGATTCAATAGTTTCATTACTTTCATTTCCTTCTATATAAACATGTAAATAGGATTCTCTCCAGTTAAATCCTCTATTTTTGTACCAATCATTTACCCATTTATCATCCCGTGTCCATGCTTGAAGTTTCTTTATCTTCTTATTTTTTAAGATGTCTATTGATTTATTCAGTAACAATGTTGATATTCCACGATTTCTGTATTCTGGTAACACTGCTAAATGCCATATTACTCCCCCTAATTCATCTATATGATAGCATACTGTTCCCTTCTCTGTTTCATATTCTATATCTATTAACCCTACTATCTTATTATCTATTTCAGCAACTAACTCAATTGATGGATTATTATATTTCTCTTTTTCTCTTAATACATTATCAAAGTATGCACTATCTAAAAAAGATAGAACCCTGCACCTAACCCAATCTAAATTATCTTTATCTTTATATTCTCTTATTATCATTAATCTCACCCCTATAATAGCTTGTCTGATAATGTTTTATTTTCTACAGTAACTTTTAGATCATAGTATGTATAGTTTTTATAGCTAAATCCTCCAGTTACTCCAATACCAATTGCAAAAATCAACTTTACATCCCTTAAGTCTACATCATCTGGTAATCCATATTTAGATTTATTCAGTGCTTCCATAATAGCTATACTATTAACCTTCTCGAGTTTTTTATAAACGGCTCTATAATACTCTACATTATCCATTATATTTATCATATCATCAATTCTATACTTCAACGCTTTTGAAGATATACTTTTATGATCTATATTCCTAATATTCATAAAAAAATCAATATATTCTTTCTTTGTAAAACCGATATTTGCTTTATGATTTTGAAAAAATTCAAATTGCACTTGATAATCTTCATGATCTAAAAGGTCACTTAAATCTCTTCTAACATTTTCACCATTATTAAATCTATCTATGATATCTAACATTATTAAAACAGTGCTTTTATTAATTTTCATAGTTCACCTCAGCACTCTATGTAATTTATTGTTTATGTGTATAAAATATCTATTATCCCTACTAAATAACTTGATATAACTATTACTCTATCTCTATATCCCTATTTGTTATTCCCAAATAGTTTATTAAACTCCTCTAGATTTCCATTGAAAACATTTATATCAACATATGTTTCAATTCCTTTAACTCTACCTCTATTAGAATATTGCCAAAACAACCAATTACGATCATCTTTTAATTTAGGAAATTTTATTATGTCTCTTATCCAAATATCATAATCTAAGTAATCCCCTTTAATATATTTATCATATGTAGCATAGGTTACATATAAAATTGGTTTCTTATTATAATAGTCTTCTAAACTTATTATCAAATCCCATAATTCCTTTTTTATAATTTCTTTATCTTCACCTAAGCTAATTTCAATATCAATAACCGGTGGTAAACAGTATTCCTCTTTTGGAACTGTATTTATAAAGTTCTCTGCTTGTCCTAGCCCTGAACTTTCTGCACTAAAAAAATGATATGCCCCTCTTAAGATTCCCTTTTCCTTCGACTTATTCCAATTAAATACAAATTTATTATCTTTGAATGTTGTTCCTTCCGTCGCTTTCATAAAGACAAATTTATACTTATCTTTATTTATATCTTCCCAATTAATATCCCCTTGGTAATGTGATACATCAAGCCCTTTCACTTCATAGCCCAAAGTAAATATTTCATTGTGCCAAATATATCCTTTATACTCTAGTAGTCCTAAGATTCCTATTATTATGACTATAAATAAAACAATTTTTAATCTTTTCATTTTATCACCTATCTTTTTAAGTTATAATTAATAGTTCCACTATCTTCAATACATGAGTTAATAAAAATATAAAATTCTTCTTTATTAAAATTCCTATTTCCACCTGCCCAACATAATGCATAGCTTAATAGTTATAGAAAAGAATTTACTATTCCGGCTGCCTTTCAATGATTAACACCGAACAAGTCTAGTTGTAACCAGTTTCATTGAAAATCCCCTACAAAATATTCTATTTTTGGATATTTAATAGCTTAAATGTTTCTTCAATAGCTCTTAATTGATAGCCCAAACACATAGTTTTTTTTAGCTCATCTATTGTCTTCCATACCAATTCATGGTCATCTTCACTTTTTAAACCTGTATCTTCTTCGAATTTAATCAGATAAAATGCCCCTATTAATTTTAAGTATTTATCCATTTTTTGATTAAACCGATATTCAATACCTCTGCAAATAAGTTGTTTAATTTTTATACTGTATCCTGTTTCCTCAATTAATTCTCTCTTTAAGCATTCCTCTTCAGTTTCATATTTTTCTATTCCTCCACCTGCCAAAAAATCTCCATGAGATGTTTGTATTACTGCGACTTTATTTAATTTGTTAATTGCTATACCATAAACCCCTTCTCGACTTTTATAATTTTTCCCTTCTATCTTTTTCCCAAAGACTTGCACAGATGCTCCCCCTTCACTTTTTCTAATATTCATATGTAACAATATGCTCTACTTTATCTTCAATACTTTTAATTTTATCTTTAAAGAAAGCTGGAAATGCCTTATAATTTTCTAACTGATTAATTGGAAGCCAATGCATATGCTCCCTAGTACCAGCGGAATAACTGTTACTATTAAGTTTCTTTGTTCCCCTAGATTTCATCAAAAAATAAAAAGCTATCTCATGACATTTATATCCATCTAAGCTACCTGAGCCATTAAAGAAGTTTTCATGAGTAAAAGCCAACCTTTCAATCTCATATGGTATGCCAGTTTCTTCAAGTACCTCCCTTCTAACAGCATCTTCAGCCTTTTCACCGATATGTACTCCACCACCTATTGAATAATAGTAGTCATCTATTTCATTTTTAGCAAATAATACACAATCATCCTCAATAATAATTGCAGCTGCCCTATATCTAAACCAACCATTTTCCTTTGTAAATCCACAGTCTATATTCATCTTTTTTACCTCCAAGTATATAAAATTATGTCACTTATATTTAAGTAAATATCCTTTTATCCTTAAACCATATCCTTATACTATCTCTTTTTTTAATTAACCAATTACGATTATCTGGTAGTATTTCAATATTACATGATTTAGCTATATACTTAACTACTTGTCCTATAGTCATATTATCAGTCTTAATATGTTCTCCAAATAATTCAGCACTTAGCTTGTTTATGCATCTATCTATTTGTTCTGCTGCCCATGAATTCTTACCATCACCTCTTTTTTTTAATCTTTTTAATAATGTTTCTTTACTTGCTAGCAATGTAAAATGCTTAATATCAATATTTTTATATCTTAATTTCTCTATTATTTCATTAAAATACTTATCATCTGTAATCGTCATAGGAACAATGATATTACCCTGATACTCATTATAAAAATATTCTAACATTTTATAGTTAAACTCTCGCCACATTGGATAGTCTTGAAAATCATCTAATTTTAATTGGGGTGGTATATTATCTCGTATAAAAAAGCCTACTTCTTCTGGATCATATACATATGAATTTGGTATACACCTACTGAGTTCATATGCTGTATTTGTTTTTCCACTCCCAAAAGAACCATTAATCCATATTATCATTTTACAGACCTCCAAAGTAACTATTACATATGTTTTTTCTTCATTTAATTGTACCATATTATGTTATATTTATCATGTCTATTTATATGTTGAAGTTTTATCTGATCAACTTTTAATCTTATATAAATCCATTTTCAATGCATGGATATAACTTAATTAATTCTAGCTTCTTAATCTAAACCGTAAGTTAAATCATTATTATAATTGAATTTTAAACATAAAAATAACCCCTTACTATTTATAAGAGGTTACAAATTCCTTTATTTCATTGTTAACATCACTTAAGTATTTAGTTAAGTCTTGATATTTTATTTTAAGCTCTGCACTCCCACCAAGTGCATCTAAAGCAGGAACTGAAATAACAAAAGATTCATCTGTAAAGAAAGTAAATACAGAATTAGTTTTGTCTACATTATCGGCACTAATAAAACTTGCTTTAACTTCTTCATATGTATTGTCTTCCTTTAATACATATGTCTCCTCTGGTGCTGCTATTGGTGTAAACTCTGCATTAAAAAGCATATTTGCTAATTCTTTATCAAGATTTAAAAGCTCAACCAGTCTTAACTTTTTCCCAAGATTTATGTCTATATTGGTTGTATAAAATAGTTTATGGGGACGAGGTGCCTTTTCAAGCTCTCCTAATCCAAAATACTGAACACTTAAAATGTATTTATTACTTAAAGAAATACTGTATTTTATATCTAAGTTTAAATGTTGTTCTTTAGAATAATCGTCTTCATAGTAGCTAAGAACTTTAAGGGCTTCCGCCTTCAATAAAGAATTTATTTCTTTTTCATTATCCTCATCAACTAGTCCTGTTATTTGAGGAAACTTTATGTTTATATTCCTATTATCAACTTCCTCAATATATGTACCATCCATAACTTTGTATTCAGTTCCTTTTATATCATCAATCTTTTCCTGTTTATCTTCACTATTTTTATTTATGTTTTCACTTTTCTGTATGCCAGAGTTATTACTCTCCTCCTCATCATCAATATCAATAGCTATTGTGTCATCCATCTCATTATCTTCATCTAATACTTTATTAGATTGTGAAATCATACTTTTATTAGTACAAGAAGTTAAATAAGTGATGACTATCAAAATACTAGTTAACTTTACAATTTTATTTTTCATAATTTCCACCTCTTCCTAGGGACAGTTCATTATAAAAACTTGTCTTTTTCTTAATTTTTATTTCACATTCAACTCAAATACACAGTCTTCATCACCCGCAATAACTGCAGATACTAACTTGGCATCTATTTCTTTCTCTAATACTTTTTCATATAACCACCTAACATGCTCTTTACAACAATGACACCATAAACGCGGTATATTGGATTTACTTTTTCCTACCATACCACAGAAACACTTGCTAGTCTTAAATTCTACTCTTAGCATATTGTCAACATTTTTAGTTATAACCCCTGCAAAACCTGTGTTTTGCAGTTTGTCAAGCCTTTTAGTATAATCATCTGTATCTTTTTTTATCGTATTAACCATAGATACAAACTTCTTTGGTTTACATGCACACTCTTCCCTTATTCTTATAATTTCTTCCTTTGATAACAAATCTCCCATTTTATTCATTACAACCCTCATAGCTTCTCCTCGTTTTTCTTTTTTATCTTTTGATTTCAAATCTTCGCAATCAGTCAAAATTTCGGTTCTAAGTTCTTTTCCAACTACTCGGTCCATTGCTCTTGCCATTTTATTTATATAGATCATTGGATACCGCTCCACAAAAACTCCCCCTTTTAAACAACACTTCCCTATTGCCCCAAATTTTTCAAGTACCATTTAGTAGTTAACTCGATAACTTGATCTAAATGTTCTCTACAGACATGTTTTGCTTCGTAAATCACAGCAACATCTGATGTCCTACCCGACGGATGCCTAGCTCTGAGCTATTAAGAGTTATAAAACCTTCTCTGCCTAACTCCATCATTTGTTCCTGTGTAAATTCCTCATTCCAATGGTATTTCATACTGTGGGTCAATGCACCCATCAAAACCATAGTTTTAATCTCTGGCCTAAAACATCTTATACATATTAATGAACCAAGGCTATTTCCAAATAGTGCAATGCTCTCATATCCCCTTGATTTTATAAATTCAATTGCTGAATTTAAGTCATCTACCTCATTGGCAGCACTTAGAACATCTGGATTACTTTCACCGCACCACTAAAGTCAAAAGCAAATACATCAAAACCCTGTTTCTTTAAAGTTTCAGCGATTCTATCGAATCTCCCTTGGGAAGATTTATTGTTAGTAAAACCATGGGCCATGATAACAATACTGTTTGAGCCTCAAATATACAAATTCCCTACCAAAGATAAATCTCTAGAATTTTGAAATGTTAATTTTTCCATATCTTTAGCTCCTTCACTTATTTTGCCAAATTTTAGCTGTTTTTTTAACGTCTTTATTTAACCCCATATACAGTGATTTCACCAGGCAGTTTCTCATTTGTCCAACTGGGGTCCTCATTTTCCTAAATGGCTGAAAATCGTTCAGTATAATTTGTGTATTTCTTGATCCCCTTTAAATTAACCCTACAAAAAATAAATTAAATCTTCTAACCTATCTAAAATTTTATCCGGCTTTATTTCTGCTTTACTTAAACTATCTGGATCATACTTTCCAGTCTTCACTAATACAGAATAAATTCCCTGTGCCTTTGCCCCCTTTATATCTGTTTTTATATCATCCCCAACAGCAATAACTTCATCTTTAGAAAATCCTAAACTATTTAAAGCCATTTGATAAAACATATTAGATGGTTTACCAATAATTACGGCTTTTTCATCTGTAAGATTTTCAAATAATTTAGCAAAGGCCCCCGTATCTATTTTTCTTCCATCTTTAGAAATATAAAATTCCGAATAGCTTGTACTAATTAATTTTGAACCATTCATTAAGTAACCGTAAATCTTATTTAACTCTTCATAACTACAGCACTTTTGAATATCACCTAAGATAACTACTTCGGGATTAGTATCTGTTTGTAACGAAGATTTTAACTGTTCTCCTATTTTCTTTTCCCCAGCAAAACAAAAAAACTTTATATTATTTTCCTTTAAGTAATAATCTGCAATAACTATTGGGTTAAGAATATTTTCTTCCTTAGTATCCATCCCCATCTTTAATAGATTTTCTTTTATTTCTTTGATTGTTCTACCAGTTGTATTAGTTAAAAATCTATGGGGAATATTGCTTTCCTGAAGTTTCTTTATAAACTTAAATGATCCCTCAATCTCTTTCTCTTTTAAGTAAACAGTCCCATCTAAATCAATAAGAAATCCTTTTGGTTTAAAATCCATATTATCTTCCTCCTATTTAATTCATCTAGCCAATAAGTTGGCACCCAATTAGCTACTTTATCACACTTACAAAATTAACAATATTGCCATCTGGATCTCTAAACCAAAAAGATCTACTTCCCCTATTTTTAATATCTGTATGTGTAGAGTCTCCTTCAAATCCAACATTAAAAATTTTACAATAAAACTCAGTTAAAGCCATTACATCTTTTGTTATAAGACAAATACCTATAAATTCCATTTTCCTTTCCTCCAATCAATTACAATTTATATCTAATTGTACTGATTGCTGCAACGATTAGTACAATTGTAAAAACTAAACTATCAATCATTAAAGAATTTATGGCAAAACTAAAAATACAATAAATTAAATAAATACAACTGGCTACAAAAAAAGATTTTAAATGCTTTATTGCAAATACTTTACGTCGTTTACTTGTGGCAGCCTTTGCCTCTTTATAACTTGTACCATTTATCCAATAAACCTTTTCAGTCTTATAAATTATATAAAACAGAATATTTAGTAGAATTAGGGTCAATAATAATAATATTTTACCAGTAGATAATTCAGCATGTTCAAAATTCTTCTCTATAAATAGCCCTGCTGTAATCAATATAATAAAAAACCCTATCAACCATATGATAAAAAACATATAAGATTTCTTTCCATATTTTTTTCCCATCTATTCTCTCCCCTTTCACTTTATGTGATATAATAATTTAATAATCTTTTTTTATCCAATTCTCGCCTTCGGTTTGTTCTACTATTTCCTTAGTGCCATCATTTTTTATTATCTTCACTTGGCTATCCTTTACATCACTAATAGCATACCAAAACCTTTTGTTCTCTTCTACCTTAATTATCATAGCTGCTTTTTTCCCTACATACACTTCAGAAATATTATTATCATCTATTGCTTCAAAATAAATATATGGACCTTCATTCATTGACCACCACTTAATAGGACTCTCCCATCTTGTCCCTCTTGTTTTTCTCCAATTCCAATTTCCATTTTCTTTTTCATAATATGCTATAAAAATATTTTCCTTCTGGTTCTTATTTTCTATAAATATTGCAATGGCATCATTTTTATGTGAAATATTAAATTGCTTATGAATATTCTTTTTCTTCTTTACCCGTTTCTTCCATGCTCTTATGAAAGAAATCATCAAATGTTTACTCCTTTGAACAACTAATAAAAAGTGTTATACAAATTAGTAATAAATAGAAACTTTGTTTTTTCATTTTCTCCTTCTCATGGTTTAGTCGTAGAATCAAGTCTTCTTATGACTTCGGCATAATTTTAATATTATACATTAAATTTTTAAAGGTCTATTATATCTTCAAGACTTTCCCAATTATTTGTAAGCCATATTATTTCTTCTCGAAAGTCTCTGAGTTTTTCTTCTATGTCTTCATCGAAAAACCTTTCTTGAATCCACCAAGTCACTTCAATAACCCAAATCAACCTCAATGATTTATATACTTCCCCCTTTGTTATTGGAATTATTGTATTATATCCTTTGATAAAATCTTTTACTTTATATTTATTTATTGAAGTCCCATCATATGTAAAGGTCATTATTCCCCTTCCTACATCCTGTAATTGATATCCAATTCTTCCACGATCAAAATCAAGTATTTTTACATTACTATCTGTAAATAAAATATTATCTTTTGTGAAATCTGAATGAGTAAATCCAGTTTTTAATTTATAGAAAAAGTCTTGGGGTATCATTTTAATAATTTTCTCAACTCTATTACTAATCTCATAAAATCTAGTATTATGTTTTACATTACTGCTATCTATACTTTTGGAATATCTGTGTAAGTTTCCAAAGTGATCGTCTATAATTATAGAGTTACTGTAAATATTCCTTGTATCAATAGAATGTATATATGCTAGTGCTTTGCCTAACAAAAAGAGCTCATGGTTATTTACCGAAAATGTATTTCTGTGTTCTCCATCAATATATTCCATAATCATATATTTGTGTTTGTTTTTTTCTTGTATTATAGATTTATTGGCTTTAAATATTCTTGGAACAATTTTAATATTCTCATAGATTTTACTCTGAATCATTAACGCCTTTTCGACTCTTTTGATTTGGGAAATGTTATACCTTTCATCTGAAAGTTCTTTAATAACAATGTCCCCAAAACTACTATGGGCTTTCCATTTTTTATTTTTCCAACCACCAGTTATTTCTCTTTGAAATGAACATTTTATGTTGTAATGGCTTTGAATATCTTCAATAAAACTAGTAATTAAACTATCTGACATATATCCTCCTTAAAAATTCTGACGTATTTATCCCACTCATGTCCTAAAGTTTTTACTGTTTTATCTTCAACCATATTGTTAAAAGTAAAAACCAACTGGATGTCTCTAAGTTAATAACTAAGGTATTTATAGAGATTATTTTCAATATTCTTATTTCTCTAATCAAGCTAGTATCTAATAATTTTAATAAATATAAAACAGTAAATAAACTATAAATAATACTTACGATAGAAAATACAATTTGTCCATCTATCAAAAATGCTACTGCTAAAATAATGACCCATATTCCTTTTAGAAAGCCTGCAAGTAATTCGACTTGGCCCCCTAATAAACCATTTAACATCCAATCATCATTTTTTCTCCACAACTCTTTATCTTCGTATGATACTCTTGCAGAATATGATAAATGACTAGCTTGAAATATCATAGTTATAATATAAAGAATTAAAGATAACGTCCCAAATAATGCTCCTATAAATAAGAAACTATATGCTTTCATTTTTAAATAAATCACAAAAGGTATTGGTAGCCAACATATAAACATAAAACACATAAGTAAGTGAAGAAATCCACTTTCATTTTTTCTTAATAACTTCTGAAATGTTGCAACTATAGTAATAAAAATAATAACCCCTATAATTCCCATATAAAAAGCCACGTTAGCAATATTAAAACCTCCCCCTAAAATTTTATTTTTGTTTTTTTCATCCTTTTAATTATACCATATTATGTAATGTGTGTAATATGTGTCTAGAGGCTCTAAGCATTATATAATAAACTTTTAATACCATCTAAGTTAAATTTTTAATTTTTATGTACTAATAGCTCTTCCTTTAAAAGTGATAGTTAAACCATTTTATTTACTTACTATTTTCTTATTATAATCCAGTTTTATGCATAACCAATGGCCCCTTATTATAAGAGACCATTTGTCACATTTCATTCAACCTATCCTTTTATACTAACTGTTACCACTTCTACTTTTTTGTTCTTTAACTTCCTTTCCCGTGGTCAACACATATATATTTATAACAACTAAAACCGATGCAAGAATTGCCAATGCAATAAAGGCTGTTTTTAATGAAAATACATCCCCTATCTTTCCTATTAAAGGAAAGATAATGATCATAAATAAGCTAAAGACCATACTTGCAAATGATAAAATAGTTGCCCTTCTGTCACTTGGAATTAACTTGTTTATATAATCAGTCATTGCAACATATATTATACCGTCTACTCCAGAGAAAATAACGAAGAACACGAAGTGATATTCTGTTAACGCCACTCCCCAAAGACATATGGCACTTATTATTGGCATAACCATTAATATACCTTTTTCCTTTATTTTTTTCTCTATCTTGTATGCTTGAGATGCTACTACTGCTCCAATTAATGATGATACGGCTAGTACTATCCCTATTTTACTTTGAGTATATCCACTACCTTCTAGATAATTTTGAAAGTAGAAGAATAGACTGGTTCCAAATGTAAATATAACTTGAGAAAAGACTATTAAAAAGCCTATTTTTTTATTGTTTTTTAAAACATCTAAACTTCCAATAACTTGCTTTTTAATAACAGAAAATACATTTCTCGACTCCTCATGTCCTACTTCCATTTTAGGTTCAGTAAAACTGAAACACTGTATAACTGTAACTGTAGCAAATATGGCCGCCACTGTATAAGCATATATATAACTTTTGCTTGCTAAATAACCACCCAGCAAAAAGCCTATCACCTTACCTCCTTGCATTGCTATCTCTTGAATTCCAACTACTTTCATATAAGTACCATCTCTATTTAATTCCTTTAAAGAATCATATACTAAAGCTTCTCCTGCTCCTGATTCCAAGTTATAGGATATGGCTGAAAATACAAATGCCAATGCAAATAAATAAAAATTACTAGAAAATAGCAATATTATTATAGATATCAATGAAGATATTCTTCCCAATATACGGCTTACTTTTCTTCCCCAAATGTCTGCCACTGCCCCAGTTGGCACCTCCATAAGAAAAGATGTTATATGAAATATTCCTTCCACTATTCCCAATTGAAATAATGACATCCCCTTAATAGCCAAATACACCATCCATGTTCCATGGGTTAAATCTATATTTGATAAAAATATAAAAATATAATTTTTCCATACATTTTGTTTTAATTTATTTATATACTCCATAATAGTTCCTCCTATATTTTCTTTATATAATTTCTCTAAAAAATAATTCCCTCCATCCAAAATGAACATAAAAATCCCTAAGTAAATATTTACTTAGGGATTTTATATCTAAAATTTATATTATTAACTACAAAATGTATACTTTAAAAACTGATTATAAAATAACCAATGAGTAGTTTACATAATATCAAATTTTAGACCCACTTATCCCGTCGGGTCTAAAACCATGTGAAATAGGACATACTATATGTAAATAGCTTAACACACTAGAACTAGCTATAATACCCATTGTTTCTCTCCTTTTCCTTTTATAATATTAATTATATATTATTTTATGTTTATATACAATATAATTTTTACCCTCGTTCTTTCCACCTACACCTACTGCAATACATCACTACTACTTTCTTTTATAGGCCTTTCTTGTAATTCCATAAATATTACTATCCTGAAAGCCGGAGTTACAGAAATAATAATCCTTTGCTTGGCCCTCTAAAATCATTCCCACTTTTTCTAAGACTCTGCCGGAAGCTATATTATTTACAGAATGTGTGGCTTCAATTCTATTAAGTCCTATTTCAAAAAATATATAATCTATGACGGCTTTTACAGCTTCTGTAGTATAACCTTTAGACCAATACCTTTTTGCAAGACAATACCCCAAAGTGGCTTTTCGGTCATAGTCATTTACATTAACAATGCTTACAGAACCAATCAGTTCTTCACCTAATTGTATTCCCCATTGGTATGTATAGTCAGACTTATATCCATCAAACACCTCTATAATATACCCCCGAGTAAAATCAACGCTTTGATGAGGTGACCAACGCTCGTACTTACAAACTTCAGGGTCACTCATCCATTTATATACCATTTCTACATCATCAGGAGAAATTTTTCTTAATAATAACCTCTCTGTTTTAATACTCTGAGTTCCTTTATGATTTATCATATTATCCTATCCCCTTTACTTTAATATCAATACATTTATCAATGCCTCTAAAAACTTCAAATTTGCTATCACTGTAAATATCTATCTTAGAAAATATTTGAATGAGAAACATATAACAAGAAACACTATCAACACAGTTTCTTTTAAAAAAACAATGATCAATGTATATTACCTATTAAATATATTCCTACTATTGACTAAGGTTAAAAAACCGAAATCATTTAAATTATGTATTATAATTGCCGTCCAAATACTCTTTGTAAGATAAACAGACGTAGCACATATTAAAGCCAAAACTAATGACCCTATCCAAACGAACTTTTTATCCCATGTTTTTATATGAATTGCTAAAAATAGTAATGATGTTAATACAATAGCTACAACAGGATTAAATAATTTTATAAGTGAAATAAAAACAATTCCTCTATATACAAATTCCTCAGACGGTAACTCTAATAAATAGATTAATAAACTGGTATAAATTAATCCTTTGTTTATTTCTTTTTTCTTTAGTTTGATTCCTTTGGCTATTAGAATATGAAGGATTTACATCTCTTTTCTCCAGTTTATAAATGCTTTTAACATGAATAATCATAGGATTTTATCATATGCTTTAAAATATGTCTTATCTATTTCTTTGTATGTTATCATTTACTTAACCTTTCTACACATCAAATCCAAACTCTTCTATTTTCCAATTACCATCAACTTGGACAAAATATAAATTTAAAAACGTTGGTGGACTAACAGGTTTATCATTCTCATCAACATAAAATTCTCTTATATGTATTATGTAACTATCTTCCCCTTCTAAATATCCATATCCCTGAATAACCATATCCTTATACTTTCTTTTGCTATTTTCATCATATAATAGATATTTTATTTTCTGTCCATAAGCTTCGTATACTCCATAAATTTTCCCTTTTTCTTCTACTATCGAGATGTTATCAGATATAACTTCTTTTAACTTGTGAATATTGCCCTCGGTTTGTCCTCTTACAAAGGTTAAAGCTTTATTACTTAATACTGGAAATAGATCTTCTTGTTCTTTTATACTTTCAATATAGGCCTCCTTTTTCTCTAGCTCAGATTCCAATGCTTTAACTTTTTCCTTCAATTTATTTACTTCATTATTATTTTCTATATCCGATGTATCATCTTTAGGTGTACATCCTGATATAATCAGAATACACATTAAAAAAGCAACTATGATTTTTTTCATAATTTATAGTCCTCCTTAATCCTTCCTGCTATTTTTATCTTGTGATAAATGAAAACTGTAGGCTATCATATCGTTATGTAATTGATAAGCATTTTACTAATTTCTTCTTTATTTATATATAACCTTTTTAATACTTTTTGCGTAGTTCATTTATTCTTTTCATCAATGGATTGTAATAATCTTGCCACCACCCTTTTTCAGGTATAATAAAATGACCAGCAGGTAGGTAACCTGACTTTTCAATAATTTTTATATTATCTCCTATACCTTTCATGCTGGGATAGTTAGATCCCCAAAACTCTTCCATCTCCCTCGGTCTATTTTCTCTTAGCCATGAAAGCTCTGATACCACTAAATAACCACCAGTTTTAATATACTTTTTCCACTCTTTTATCCCTTTTTCAAAACCAATAATATAGATTGCCCCTTCACTCCATATGGTGTCAAAAGTATTTTCTTCAAATTCCAGTTATCTTTCCATTTAGATTTTTAGCAATCTCAATGGTTTGCATTTCAGGACCACATCCTATATCAAGTACAGTTGGATTGTTAGGTATATCTTTTAACATAGATATAGCCTGTCTTGTTGAATCATTATCTCCTGGACCTTCCCTTGGTATATCATTATGTATCTCAAAAAATAAATCCATATTGTATAATCTCCTTTTCTAGTAATTCTAATGAACTGTCCCTTTAATAAAATCTTATTGTAACTTATTAATAAAATATTCAATTTCTTTTTCATCTAAGTCTTGTTGACTCTGATAAATCTCTTCCAGTTCCTTTAATACACTATTAACCTCTTCAGAGAATATATAAAACTCACAAAACCATATATAATCCACCCATTTAAATAGATTTATATCAGTTAATGTCTTATCCTTTACATTTAATAATATACTCCTTACTTCTGACTTATCTATAGTTACAGGGTTTTCATAAAAATATTCGGCAAATGAATCATCAATATAACTATCTAACTCTTCTTCAGTTATTTTCATTGTCTTAAATTGATTTAATTTATCATAAGCTTTATAAATCTCTGAATCTGATTTTTCAATATCACTGGCCTTTTTTATCTTTTTTATTCCATTAAAAATACATGCTAACCCAAACCCACCAACTAAAACAGTAAGAAATATTGCTGCTACGGGCTCATCACCATCAAAATATATATGTCCAGCCAATATACCTACAGCAATAAGTACACAAATAAAACCAGTAATAAATGTGCCTCTGCCTTGTTTCCATAGATTTTTTGGTCCTTCATCATAGATTTTAGAATAGGTTTCTTCTTCTGATACATCTTTAAAATATTTTTCTTCCATTATCAATCTATCCTCCACTCTTTATTACCTTCTAATTTATATCCTTCAAATAAATATCCTCCTACAAAGTTTAGTAGTTCTTCCCCTAATTCCATAACCTTGGAAGAGTCCTCTTTTTTAAACAAAAGATCAAAACTTTCATTATATCTTAGAGCAAAATCTGGATTATATTTTTTCATAATACGTACAATTGATTTTCCCTTTCCCCTCCAATATCCTTTTGTTCTAAAATATAGTTCCGCTAAGTCTTCATATAATCTAACTGCTATAGCCATCTGCTCATGACGATTTCTACTATCCTTTAAATCATCAAGTAGATTAGTTATATTATATCTCATACTATCTATCTTCTCGGGATTGGTTATCTTAGGACCCTTTTTTATATGCTCCCTAGCCAGTGTTTTTAACTCATTAGATAGTTTAGTTTCTGATGGTATAACCATACCCTCATTTATCATTGTTGCCATCACTGGCCTTCCTTCATTGTAATCAAGATTATATATAAAATATTTTAGAGTTGACATATCATGGGCAAATACCTCTACCATAGTTCCCTCATATATAAATGACTCACGAAAAGCTTTATCTACTTTTTCATATATTACAACTATATCTAAATCCGATGTTTCTGTACCTTCTCCTCTAATTATTGATCCCGCTAGCATTAAAAATTCTGCATCACTATATCTTTCTTTATAGATTTTATTAGCAATTTGTATGTAGTTCATTGTGTCATCCCCTTATCTTTTAAGATTTTTTAACCTTTAAATATCTATGTAGAATTCCTAAGTAAATATTTACTTAGGAATTTTCTATTCAAACCCTGTATCATTATATATCTTTAACCTTTTATCACATTTAATTTGTGCATCAAATACATTTTTTTATAGCCTCGATTTTCTTTACTTTTGAAACTAAATCTTTTAATTCATCATCTATCTCAGGGGATGCCCCTACTTATTTAGCTATCTCTCTATTCCTTCCCTTGCTATTATCCCTTTTTGATAATAATGTTTGATTTCCTTCATTTCTGTTACCAAATCCGCAAATTCTATCAGTTCTTTAGGAGCATAACGTCCTGTTATTATTACCTCCACTTTAGGTGATTTATTCTTTAATATATCAAGTACATCATCTACAAAAAACAATTTATAATATAAAGCTATATTAAGTTCATCCAAAACTACTACATCATATTCCCCGCTTGATAATACTTCCTTACATATTTCAAGCCCTTCCTTAGCCCTCTTGATGTCTTTATCAGTAGGATCATTATAAATAAAACAGTCCTTTCCAAACTGATGTATTTCAAAGTTTGGTAAGTACTCTATAGCCTTAGTTTCATTATACTCCATCCCCTTAATAAATTGTCCAAAATAAACCTTCTTGCCAGCACATACTGCCCTCATTGATAGCCCCAATGCTGCAGTAGTTTTACCTTTACCATTTCCCGTATATATATGAATATATCCTTTCTCCACCAAAACCCCTCCTGTAGGGACAGTTCATTTTCAAAGTTTGTCCCTATTTAATTATTTTAAAATATATATTTGTTTTATATAATATAGCTCATCTTTTTAATTAACTTTCATAGCTTGTCCAATATGTTTGAGTAATAATTATATTATATGTGATTTTTCTAAAATTTAGATTTTATCTTATGCAACATTTAAATTGATGAACTCTTCAATCAATCCTTTATATTCAATTTTTGTATCTATTATTTTAGACCCCATACTACATAAAGTAGAAACTCTAGACTGACTTATATTACCTATTATTCCGCATATGTCTTTAGTCTTAACATCGCAGTATCTATTTAGAAGTAATATAAATATAGCTTTTCCTTCAGTTCCATCTCTTTTATACCTTTCCATTAATACTCTTCTATCAATACCTATATATTTACATACAAATTTCTCAACATACTCTGGATTATAATCCCTTATTATAATATGCCTTTCACTTCTATAGTCAGTTTTTTGATCCTTAAATTCAATATGCCTTTTAGTCTTTTCATCATTGCTATTTTGAATATATTCTCCCATAAATTCTCTACATCTTTTCTGTGCCTTTTTAGAATCTTTACTGAAAATTCCCAGCATAAAACTCATATCTAGTACACAATATCTATTTTCAACCAGTCCCATATAAATTCCAAAACTGGAATAGGGATATTCCTCTTCCTTACCACTCCACCCCGGTATATCTTTACAATTATTATGTATATATCCAAAACACACCTTAAGATACTTTTCCTCTGATATGATTTCACTTCTAAATCTATCAGCAAATAAGTGTCCCTTTCTCTTATACCTTATATTATATCTCTGAGCATAAGACTGATTTATTCTTTGCATAAACTTCGATACATCAGCTCCATTAGAATCTATCATAAAATGGGCACGATTATCCATTAAATAATAGGCATATACCTTAAAGTCAAATATATTTTGGTATTTTCTTATTATACCTAAGCACATTTCCTTATCATGATCTTTTTTAGATAACTTTGAATCTCCCACACTTTTAACCATAATATGATATATGGAATCACAACTTTTTTTACGGGAAGTTTGGGGCATAATATCACTTCTTATATTTTATAAGTGATATTATTGACATTAATTTAGTTTATATACTTTAATACTTTATAATGAACTGTCCCTTAGCTTAATTCCATGTTTATGGCTATGAGTATATGAGCCCTTAATCTAACCTTTCATCTTCGGTTTAATTATCCATTAAAATTTATATAAAAGTAAAGTAAAAATGGTAAAAATCATAAGATATTTATATGCAAAAGCTTTTCTTTCTTCCTTTATTCAATTTATCTTTTTCCTTTACTATATTATGTTTTCTTTACTATTTATAATGTTTTATAAATTTTTAACAAAATTAATAATATTATCATCTCAACCTCTAAATCCAAAAGACCTACTCCCCAAGTATGGGTCTTGAGTTTCTTTATGATTCTACTACTATAATTTTTTAACTACACTAAAAGGCAGCTTCATAATAGTACCAATGGTCTACAATTTTCATTGTGTAATACCAATTGTCACCATTATCTTCTTCCCATTTCCAGCCCTCACCATCCGCTTCTAGTTTAATAGGGGCTGCTTGAAACCCTAATGGTTGGTTCTTGCTTACATAATAAAATCCATAATATATTGAACTTGGGACAATCCCAAATCCATAACAATAGAAGTCAATATATATTTCTCCATCTTTTAAATAATATGGTGTTATATCCTTAACTTCTTCAATCTCATAGATTTTATTATACATATTATTTTCCACACACTTGTTCAAAAACTCCTGATTGTCATCAACCAGTTTTACAATCTTATCCTCTTTTGAGCTTTTAAAAATGAAAAATAATGGTATCGCAACAATACAAACTAATATAATTATAATTTCCTTGTGTTTTTTTGTATTACTTTTTATCTTTAACACCTCACATATTAACAAATTAGCATATGATCTTGTCCACCAACTATAGTTACCTAATTCCCATTAGTTTTAATTACTCCATTATAAAATTCCCTATAATTTTATTAATCCAATAAATTAACAGTTTCTGTTTTTTCAATATATTCTTGACCTTCAAAATATTCAAAATAAATCATATTTGCATCTATAAATTTCACCTTTATTATAGGACTTGTAGCGGCCGGTGAAAAGTTTTTTGTAATAACTTTATATATCAGTTCCTCTTCAAAGGCATCTGCTATTATTAAGCTTCCATTTTCATAGTATACAACTTTCCCATCGTCAAATGCTAAGTAGTTAAAATAAGATTTTGATATTATCTTATTATTTAAATCCACAAATGTTGTATAACGTGCTGGGCTACCTACTGATATATTTATCTCTAAAGTATCAGTGTCAAGCTCCCTTAACACTGGTTCTACTGGAGAAAACATATCATGATATTTATTGCCTGATTCATCATATAAAGTTATATAGTATTCATTGTCTGATACCTTATTTAGTTTATATGTATTTTTCTTTTCCTCTTTATCAACCACATTATTAACTTCTTTATTCAATACAAAATTCATACTGCTACTTCCTAGATAAGCATATTTAGAATCATTTTTTATCTTGTATTCATATTTATTAATATGTGGAATAACTATCAAATAAGAAGCAAACATTAATGTTATTATCTCTTTAATCATAAAATACCTCCCTATTATCTCAAGGTTTTGTCAAAAGTTTCATCAAAAAACCTTGACAAAACCTTTATTTTTACAAATTTATATATAAAATACTTGCCACCCCCAAAAATAGGGTACAATTTTATTGACAAGATAAAATTAAGACCAA
>NZ_JBAKFX010000064.1:0-18123 GCF_037577855.1 Dethiothermospora halolimnae
GTGCCTGTATTGTAACATCAAGGGCTGTAGTTGGCTCATCGGCTATTAATAGTTTTGGATTACATGCAAGGGCTATTGCTATCATACCTCTTTGTCTCATACCACCACTAAATTCATGGGGATATTGATCAACACGTTTTTCCGGTGTTGGAATACCAACCACCCTAAGCATTTCTATTGCCCTTTCTTTAGCTTCTTTCTTACTCATTTTCTGATGCTTTATTAATCCTTCCATAATCTGCTTACCAACCTTCATAGTTGGATTTAGAGATGTCATTGGATCTTGAAATATCATACTTATTTCACTACCGCGAATAGATTCTAACTTTTTATCCGACATTTTTACTAAATCTTTTCCATTAAACATTGCACTACCACTTTTTATTCTTCCCGGTGGCATAGGTATTAGTTTAAGTAGAGATTTAACAGTAACCGATTTACCGCACCCCGACTCTCCAACTATACCTAATGCTTCTCCTTTATTTACATGAAAGTTTGTTCCCCTAACAGCTTGAACTTCCCCTGCATATGTATCAAAGGAAACACTTAAATTTTTTACATCTAATAATTTTTCAGCCATTTATTCTCCCCCCTTTATTGTCTTAATTTAGGATCTAGTGCATCCCTTAAACCATCACCGAACAATGTAAACGCAAGCATTAATATACTTATTACTAAGGCTGGAAAAGCTAATTGATAGGGATGAACTAATAACATTTGAGTACCTGCCTGAGATAATGAACCTAAGCTGGCCTCTGGTACAGGAATACCCATACCTATATAACTTAAGAATGCCTCTCCAAATATGGCTCCTGGTATTCTAAAAGTAATAGATACTATTAATACCCCCATTGTATTTGGCACTAAGTGTTTTAATATTATTCTCCCTGTATCTGAACCAAGGGTTCTGGCAGCCATAACATATTCCATTTCCTTAAGCTGTAAAACCTGACCCCTAACCATACGGGCTGACCCTATCCATCCAGTTAAAGTCATAGCTATAATTATTGTTTTAACCCCTGAGCCTAGTATAGTCATAAGCATTATAACCCTAATTAAGCCTGGTATAGACCCTACTATTTCACAGAAACGCATCATAATCATGTCAGTTCTTCCACCTATATATCCTGAAATACCACCATATAATATACCTAATACAATATTAACAAAGGCAACGGTAAAACCTATAAATAAAGATACCCTAGCACCCTTCCATACCCTAGTCCAAAGGTCTCTACCTATTTCATCGGTACCAAACCAATAGGTTGAGTTTGGTGTAGTGTTACCTAATAATAAATCTCCCTTATTAAACTTAAACTCATTCATAAATGGTCCTACAAATGCCATTATTGCTAAAAGAATTAATATCCCTAAAGCTATCATAGCCATTTTATTCCCTTTAAGTCTTCTCCAAGCATCTTGCCAGTAAGTCATACTTGGTCTATTTATAGTTTGAGCTTTGGTTAAATCTTTACCTATGGTTTTAAATTTTTCTTTACTTAATTCAGCCATTTTTTTATCCCCCCTTATTTATCTATTCTAATTCTCGGATCTACTACCCCATAAAGCATATCACTTATGAAGTAACCTACAACTACTACTATTGACGTAAATAGGGTTGTACCAAGTATCATTGTATAGTCATATTGTTGAACACTATCAACAAAGTACTTACCTATCCCGGGAACTGCAAATATACTCTCTATAACAAATGAACCTACAACTGCCCCTGCAAGGGTTGGTCCAAACCATGTTATAATCGGTACACTGGCATTTCTAATAACATGTTTAACCGTAACTGTAAAGTGGGATAATCCCTTTGATTTAGCAGTAACAACATAGTCTGAGTTCATAACCTCTATCATTGATGTCTTCATATATCTTGCATACGTTGCTATATATCCTGTGGCCAATGATATTATTGGTAATATCATATGCTTAGGTCCTTCCCAACCGGCAACAGGTAGTATTTCCCATTTCACTGCAAAGAAGTATTGATATAATGATGCAAATACAAAGGCCGGTACTGAAATTCCAATGACAACTAATATAATTACAAAATAATCAAAGAAACCTTTGTTATTAAGTGCTGCTATAATCCCCATTGTTACCCCTATAAATACTCCTAAAGCCATTGAAATAATACCTATTTTAGCTGAAGCTGGTAATCCATCAGCTAACATTTTGTTAACAGTTCTTGTTTTGTACTTAAGGGATAAACCTAAATCTCCCTGTAGTAAATTCTTTAAAAACCTTCCATATTGTTGAATTAATGGTTTGTCAAGGCCATACTTAGCCTTTAAGTTTTCTAATACCTCCGGTGGAGTTCCCCTATCACTTGAAAATGGATCTCCTGGAATTGCATGCATTAAAAAGAATGTTATTGTGGCAATTGCCCATACTACGATAAACATATAAATGATTCTTTTAAGTACATATCTTCCCATTAAATAAACACCTCCATAATTTTTTTGTTGTGGAAATTATTATATATTTAGAATATACTGAAAATTTAAAAAGATGCAAGCTTCTATCTCCAACATTTCTTTTCTATGGTATGTAATACAGTAATTTACTTATTTTGGTGGCTCATTAATATTTTGTAACCATTGTTAACTTTTTTTAATAAACGGCTTATTTTCATGTGTTTAGAGCCCCTAAATAATTATGTTATTTGTTTTGTTTAATATTTCTACTTAGTTATAATATATTCCCATATTAATTTATGCAATAAAAAATAACTAACCTTCATAAAGGTCAGTTATTTTTCAAATTTACTTTCCATATATTTAATTAATGGAGAAACTTGGACTAATGTAGGGGCCCCTTTCATCCAAATTTGTTGCTTTATAACCTCTAAGATTTCTTCCCTTTGGGCACCATATCTTATGGCTTTATTCATTTCAAGTTTGGCCCTTTTTTCATTTTCATCAAATATAGCTGTAGCCAGAGCTATTAAATATCTATACTTAAGGGGGATAACACCCTCACCCCATATCTCATGATGGTACTTTGATATTATTTCTTGAAAACCATCTCCAAAATATTGTGAAATCATTACCCCTGGGGGAGTAAAACCTAGTTCCTTCTTATAGCTCTCTTTCATTTTTTCTTTATCCATATTTAGCATCCTCTCCTTTCTTCTATTACTTTAGTTTATACCCATTTTAGAATGAATTTATCCATATTGAACAAAGACGCCGTTGGTGCTTCTTTGTTCTGTACAGGGTGCAAGGGGCAGAGAACAGGGATTTGGTGAGTCCATAAATATATGTAGGAATTCAGTACATTGAATCCCCTAGTAGTGTCGAATTCATTCGACGGTTTCTTCTTTGCTCTGTGCAAAGTACCAAGACAAAACAAAAAAACCCCTAAGGTTAGGGGCTTTTTGTTAAACCGTAAATCTAACTATTATATTTTCATCTAGTACTCTAAATGTAAAGGATTCCATTATAAAGAATCTTATTTTTTCCATATCATGACCTTGATAACCTATTGAAAAGTCTTTACCTATTGTCATTTCTAAGTCATCGTGATCAAATGGTAAAAGTAATGCTCCATCTATTACATGGGAATAAATAATATTTCCATCTATTAAATCTTTAATTCTGTCTATTAAAGGATATCCTTCTATTTCCATATTTAATCTTTTATATGCTTCTTCTCCCACAACTAATGTATAGGGTTTTTCTGCATAATTTTCTTTAAGTTTTATTATTCCATCGGTTATTGATTTCATAATATCCTGACCATCTTCACCTAAATATATTGGGTCATTTCCAGTTGCATTTATAAGACCCTCTATTTGACCCTTCTCTATACCATTATATATAGCATCTTCTTCAAATAGTGCTATCTTTTTCACTGATTCTTCAAGAGCCTCTAATTCTATATCCTTAGCTCCCCTATGTAAATTATCTAACTCCCATCTGTTCATGTCAAATTCAACCCTTGATTCCATTAGAGGTTTAACTCTATATAGACCATGGGAAACTTCTTTATCACTACTGATAGTTTCTATTCTTCCCTCGGGTACAACTGTATAATCCAAACCCTTAGGACCATTTACCTTAACAACCCTTCTTGCCGATAAATAAGTGTTAAATACTTCCTTAGCTCTATCATCAATTTCATTCCAAACTTCTTCACTTATAGGTGCTAAATTTCTTTTTAACATATACTTATAAAACTCCCCTTTCGTAATATTATTTTCCTATCCTTAATATATATTTCCCTACTTTTATTTCATATCTCCTATTGTTGCTCCATCTCCACTACCATCTTCCTCTTCTTCTCCCTCTTCTATTTCAGTAATTGGACCATTGGTAAATAAATAGGTTCTTAATTGTTCATCCCATCCATCCATATGTCTTCTTAGCCATTCTAATGTCATTGCCGCATGTTCAATTTCTTCATCCCTATTATGGGCCATAATAGCTTTTAACTCTTCATTATCTGAAGCAGCAACTCTTTGATTATACCAATCAACTGCTTCAACCTCCTCTTTTAAACTATTAAGTGCCCTTACATAGTCTCTATGTTTTTTGTCTATAAATTCTGCTGGCTCATGATAATCTCCCATCACTAATTCCTCCTTTTTTTAATCTCTATTAAGAGTTTACCCAAGTAGATAATTAATAAACATATGGAACAAAGTCACCTTTGGTCTCTCTTTGTTCTGTGCAGGATACAAGGGGCAGAGTACAGAGATTTGGTGCTATTATATTATAGGAGATATCTTTATAAATGATTTTTTATAAGAAATTTAAGTTCCTATATAATAAAAGAACTGATCAGCAATAAACCGATCAGTTCTTTTATATTTATAATGTCATCGATAATATCGATAATCCTATAAAGACTATGATTAATAAAAATAAAGGTAGATTAAATATATAGTCTTTTTTATATTTAGAGTATACTTTACTCATATCTTTTTTATTTATTTTTATCAATAATTTTACTAATGATAAAGTCAGAAAAAGAGATATAGCAGCAACCACTATATTTGCATATCCTAATCTTACCCCTTCTGCAACTACTTCCTTTGAGACTTCAGAACCCCCTGTATTAATAAAATGTGCCCCTAATACAGCTGTTCCATTATTAATAAAATGTATTAGTATAGACGATAATATGGATCCTGTTATATACACTATATATGCCAATAGAACTCCTAAAAAGAATGTATAAGCAAATTGGTGAAAGTTCATATGGAGTATTCCAAATAGTATTCCGTTCATTATAGCAGCCTTTTTTATAGTTTTTCCCCTATATCCATCTAAAATAACTCCCCTTAACAAAAATTCTTCACATATAGCTGGAGTTATGGCTAGACCAAATAGAGTTAGAAAAAAAGACGGAGTTGTGGCAGATTCTATTATTCCAGAAACCTGGTCGCCAACAATACTTGATGCAATTAAAGAAACTGTTGTCAAAAACGGTTGCATAACTACTGCAATAAGAATAATAATGGGTATATTACTTAATTTCAACTTGCTTAAACTTAAAGTTTTCTTAAAATCTTTTTTGGTTATAAGTATAAAAATAATTACTGGCATAAATAAAGTTAGATATTGACTTATAATGTTCATCATATTAATAGGTATAGGGAGTCTAAGCATTCCTATAACTATTCGCAACAATATAATTAATAGTACAAGAAAATTAACACGATAAATTGGTCTCATTTATTTACCCCCTTTAGAATAATTTTATCATTAATCTAAGGGGTATGCATCTTTTTTATGTTAATTTACTTGTTAGTAGGTAGTTTTATCGTTATCTTAGTACCTTTATTAACTTTACTTTCTATTTCTAATCTTCCACCATGAAGTTTTATTATCTCATCGCTTATAACAAGACCCAATCCATTTCCTGACTTCTTCCAAGGACCCTTATAAAATTTTTCTTTAACTTTAGGTAAGTCTTTTTTTGATATTCCTATTCCTTCGTCTTCTACTTCTATAATAATAAACCTATCAAAGTATAATCTAACATATATATTTTTATCCTTATCAGTAAACTTTATTGCATTATCCAAAATATTTATAAAAACCTGCTTTAATCTATTTACATCCCCTAAAATTTCAGGTATATCGTCCCTTAGATTATAATTTAATTTAATCCCTTCTTTTTGTGCCCTTAACTTAAATATACATATAATGTCTTCTAGATTCTTTTTTATATTTAACTTTTCCCTACAAAGGGTTAGCCTTCCCTCTTCAATTCTTGAAAAGTCTAGTAACTCTTCAACCATATTTGTAAGCCTTTTTGTTTCCTTTATTATTATTTTAAGACCTAACTCTGCCTCTTCCCTGTCCTTAAGTCCCCCTGTTAGTATAGTTTCACTCCATCCCTTTATGGCAGTAAGGGGAGTCCTAAGCTCATGGGATATAGACGATATAAATTCGTTTTTCATATTTTGCACCTTAGATATTTCCCTTCCCATGAAATTTATTGTATCTGCGAGCTCTCCTATTTCATCTGTATATTTTTTATCTATCCTTGCCGATAATCTTCCCTTTGCCATTTCCTTTGATACTTTAGTTATTTCATTTATTGGATTAATTATAGACCTACTAAATATGGTACTTAATATTATCATTAAAACTATAATAATAGCCATAATAATAAGGGAAAGTAGAAACCATTTTTGAATAGCCCTATTGGCCCCCTCTAGGGATGTTACATATCTTAAAGCTCCATTTATATTGTCTCCCCAATATTTAAGGGGGGTAGAAACTGCCATTATTTCTTCCCCAGTATTATTATCCTTTCCCCTCCAACAGGAAGTTTTTCCATTTAGAGCATTAATATAATCAGTGGTTTTAACTTGTCCCTGCTTTATAAAACCACTTGTACTTAAAATTATATTTCCATTGGTATCTATAACCTGGAGCTCTGCGCTTTCTCTATAATCAAAATTGTTAAGAACCTGTTTTACACTATTTTCAAAACTATTTTCCACACTTCGTAGG
This sequence comes from Dethiothermospora halolimnae, assembly GCF_037577855.1. Lineage (NCBI taxonomy): Bacteria > Bacillati > Bacillota > Tissierellia > Tissierellales > Thermohalobacteraceae > Dethiothermospora > Dethiothermospora halolimnae. The sequence goes on from NZ_JBAKFX010000064.1 coordinate 6,981, forward strand.
TATTTATTGTAAAAACCCCCAGCAACAGTGGCCCTATTCATAAGATTTTCTTTTATATTGTCATAGTAATAATTTGATACCAAGTATAAAAACACACCCTCAATCAGTATCATAGCTATAAATATTATTATAATATAATTTCTAACCCACCTTTTTTTAATACCGGTCAAATTAATCTCCCTTTCTCCATCTATAACCATAGCCCCATACAGTATTAATATATTTAGGGTGGGATGGATTATCTTCAATTTTCTGCCTTAATCTTCTTATGTTCACATCAACTGTTTTTTCATTTCCAAAATAGTTTTCCCCCCATACCTTATCTAATATCTCATTTCTACTTAATGCCTTATTTTCATTTTCTATAAAAAGGCTTATTATGGAGAACTCTATCTGTGTTAATTCTATTGGCTCTCCCCTTTTATATACTCTTCTAGCATGTATATCTACTTCAAAGGGACCTGATAATAGCTTATCTTTATTTTTATCATTCATTAAGTCCATTCTTCTAGATAGAGCATCTATCCTTGCTATAAGCTCACTGGGGCTAAAGGGTTTTATAACATAATCATCTGCTCCAAGGGTTAACCCATTTATTTTATCAACTTCCTGAGCTTTAGCTGTTAACATTATTATTCCCATTCTTCTATCTCTTTGTCTTATTCTTTTACAAACCTCAAAACCATCTATCCCTGGAAGCATGACATCTAACAAAGCTATATCAATTTTATTGTCAACTATTACATCCAAAGCTTCTTCTCCAGTTTCCGCTTCTAATGCATTAAACCCATTTCTCTCTAAGTTTATAACAATAAATGTTCTTATGTCCTTCTCATCTTCTAAAACTAATATATTTTTCATTTTATCACCTCACTATTCCATTAATCTAAAACTATCTTTTATTTCATCAAGGGTTAATTTCATATCATTTATCTCATCAGTATAATCATAATCTATTAAAGAAACCAAATATATTTTATTTAATTTTCTAGTTATTTCCATATATTTTTCCTTTTCATCTACACGTAATCTATTCCAAAAATCAACTTCATAAGAAACTATGGTTAATAAAGGGTAAGACTCTTCTTTGTTAACATAAGTAAAAGTTAAAGTGTCTTTGTTCCCACTCTTCCCTTTGTCTTGTGGACTTACCGTAATGTTCTTATCCCATTTATTTGGAAACTTAAAGTAATATTTTTCTGATATATTATGATAGCCTTCACTTTCAAAATTAAGCCCATCTAATCCATCCCAACTATGCCATGTTGTAATCCAAGGTATATATGCCATTGCTTTATTTTCGTAACCCTTAGGGACTCTAAGTAGAGCTATCTCTATTATTTTATCATTGTCTATATCTTGACTTTCAGTTCCATACGCCCTAAAGGTCTTTTCAACAATGCCCCTCTTTTTATCAAAAAACACATTATTAAGTTTCCCCTTTTCATATACAAGGAGTTCTGTTTCACTGGAATGGGCACCTATGCCACTATCAATAAATACTCCCATTTTATTTTCACTGGCTTTTCCAACTTTAAGTCCATAATGTCCATTAACTGTTCCATCCATTTCTTCTTTACTTTCTACTACTAACCTATTATCCTTATAGGTATATAGTTCTGCCCAGGATTTTAAGTTTACTTTATCTAACTTTATTAACATAAGCTCCGATATATTATCACCATCTATATCCTCACATGCCATTTCTTCATATACATCCTTAAATATATCTTTCACATCTCCATCAATATATTGATATACATTAAGTCCTTTATTTATGTATTCTCCCGTATTCCACCCTATAATTATTTCTAAATTTTTATCCCCCGTTATATCTCTAAACAAAACTCTATCAAAATCATTTCCAACTCCCCTAATATTATTATTAATAGTCCAACTACCACTGTTATTGGTTAACACCAATAACCTTAGGGGGTTTTCATCACTTTCTAATGTGTAAAATACTATAATTTCTTCATTTTTATCATTATCTAAGTCTATAGCCTTTATAGAGCCAGAGTCTTTCCCCATATCTACTGTGACTAATTTGGCCTTTGAACTTAAAGTGTCATCTATTATATTCTCAATTTTTGCCTCCCTAACTGACAATTTAGGAGGCCTCATGGAACTCTCTATTTCATTTTCTGATATACATCCAGTAATAGATATTACATTTATAATAATAATAACTAAATACTTTATTTTTTTATTCATGATACCCCTACCTTCTATTTAACATATTAAGTTTATTATATTAATTAAATCTATAACTTTAGTTACAAAAGAATTACAATAGTAAAAAGGGGCTAATACAATATTTTTAAATTGTTTTTTATTTCATCAATTCCAATAACTTTATTCCTTATTTCTTTATTCTTATATTTCTTATTACTAAATGATACCAAGTAGATTTTATCCTTACTCCTAGCAAGCTCCATATATCCTTCTTTTTTTTCTTTATTTAAGCTATTCCATGTTTCTACTTTAAAAGTGGTTATTGTAAAGATATGGTGGGCTTTATTATTGTATAGATAACTAAATATTAACATATCCTTCTCTAAATTTTTATAGATATGGTTTAATGTTATATTATAATCCCACTTTTGTGGAAATTCAAAATAGTATCCTTGATTTAGATTGTGATATCCTTCACTTTCAATGTCAAGACCTTCACTTCCATCCCAACTATACCAACTATAAATCCATGGAACTAAATTAAAGTCTTTACCTTCATAGCCCCGTGGTCTTCTAAGTTTAGGTATTTCAATAAACCCATCATCATCAATATCTTCGCTTAGACAATAATACTCTCTATAGGTTTTATCAACTATTCCTGTATTCTTATCATAAAAAACATTTTTCAATTTCCCTTTATCTACTACTAGTAGCTCCGTTATTGAAGCATATTCTAAGATGGAACCATCTATAAATAGTCCTTTAGTATTGCTTTTTGGATTTCCTATAAGGATATTATAATACCCTATGACCCTTTTATCTAATTTCACCTCGTTTATAAGATTTATTTTATTACCATCTCCCCTATATAACTGTGCCCTTGGCCCCTTTAGTTTGTCTAGTTTTATCAAAACCAATTCTATAGCTCCATCATGATCTAAATTTTGGCATGCTATTTTCTCATAAGTATTATTAAATATATTGTTTATATTTTCTTTGCCATAGCTATATATGTTTATTACTTTATTGTTGTATTCACCCCCATTATATGTGACTAATATTTCACTATTCCCATTGCCTGTTATATCTTTAAAATCTATCATATCAAAGTTATGACCTATTCCTTTTATAGTATTATCTTTATACCAGCCATTATTTCTTCTAGATAATATTAAAATTCTAAGGGGATAGTCTTTATTTGTTTTATATAAAATAAATATTTCCTCTTTTCCATCCTTATCTAAGTCTTTAAAATTTACCGATGACATGTTATCTCCCTTTAATGGTGTTACTAATTCCCCTCCCCCTTCTAGTATATTATCTATTTCATTTTTCACTTTCTCCTCAGTAATAGATAATTTAGGAGGTCTCATGACATCATCAACGGAATTATTAACACCACAGCCCCCTAACAATACCATAAACACTGTAATAAAAAAAAGTTTTCTATACATGTATACCCCTCTTCCATAATATATTGCCCCTTATTAATTTCCACTAATTTCTATTATATAGGAAATGTTACTATAGTTAAATTCAAAAAATAATAAGGATATTTCATTGTCAAATCCTTACTATTGTGATAATAAAATACCCCTAGCATAATACTTAAGCCTTTTCTTTATTTTTTATAGATTTAATGTATTCATCATATCCTTTCTTTCTTAATTTACATGCTGGACATCTCCCACATCCTTCTCCTATTATGCCATTATAACACGTTAATGTTTCATTTTTTATAATATCAAACACACCCAAATCATCAGCTAATTTCCATGTATCTTTTTTATCTATCCACATAATGGGGGTATGTAATACAAAATCATAATCCATTGATAAATTGAGTGTTACATTCATAGACTTTATAAATACATCTCTACAATCTGGATATCCGCTATAATCACTTTGGGATACTCCTGTTATTATATGTTTTATCCCTTTCTGTTTAGCAAAAATAGCTACAAATGATATAAATAGCATATTCCTTCCATCAACAAATGAATTTGGTAAACCCCCTTTAGGAGTATCTTCGTCCACCTTCAAGTCAGCTCTAGTTAATGAATTAGGGGCAAGTTGATTTAATAGTCCCAGATTTAAAATGTGATGTTCTATATTATATTTATTACATATATCCTCTGCACATTTAAGCTCTAGTTTATGTTTTTGATTATAGTCAAAGGATATAGCTATTACTTCTCTAAACTTTTTTTTAGCCCAAAATAAACAGGTTGTGCTATCTTGACCACCACTAAATATTACTATAGCTTTTTCATTTTTCATATTATACACCTCTTCTTTCCTTATCCCATATTATCTTATGTAACTGAATATTTAAAGTAGTATTATTAAGTTTATTATACTTCATAAATTCAACTATATCTCTAGGGTCAATTTCTTCAAATGTAGGACTTACATATACATTTGTTCTATTGACTAAATCAAACTCTTTTATTATATTTTTCATGGTATCTAAGTCAGATTCACAAGAAACAACAAACTTAATTACGTCCTCTTTTCTTATTTTTTTTAAATTCGAAATATCCATTTTACTTTCTACTCTACTAGATGGTAGCTTATAGTCCATAGTTAAAGTCAACCTATTTAAATTAACAAAAGGACTTATATCAATACTACCATTTGTTTCTATCTCTAATTGTAGTTTTTGATCTAGGAGTAGATATTTAACTAGGCCTAGTATATTATCCTGTATTAATGGTTCTCCACCAGTTAATGTAATATTATTAACTCCCGTTTCCTTAATAAATCTGTATATCTCCATCTCAGTCATATTTTCATACTCTACATTTTCTTTGTTTGCCCATAGTGTATCACAGTAGCTACAGTTTAAGTTACATCCTTTAAACCTAATAAAAACTGATAACTGTCCAGATTTTTTACCTTCTCCATTTATGCTTACAAATCTTTCTACAATCCTATAGTTCATCTACTCACCTGCTCTATACATTGCACAGTTATTTGGTGTTTCATATACCATAACTTCTTGAACTTCATATCCCCTAGCACTTACTAAATCATAAAATTTCTTTGCTAAATTTTCTGCAGTAGGTCTAAATTCCACAGTTATTATTTTAAATCCATCATCAACTAGATTATTATATGTTTCTTTTACCATAGTATCTTTTTCAATAATAAGAGCATGGTCATAGAAGTCAACTATCTCCCTAACATCCCTTTTAAACTTTGAAAAGTCTATAACCATCCCATAGCTCTCTCCATTGTCAATAAGGTCCTTTGACTTTATTGATACCTCAACCCGCCACCTATGTCCATGGATATTTTTACATTTTCCATTGTGATTGGCTAAAAAGTGGGCACTATCGAAACTATGTTCAGTTTTTAATAAGTACATGGTATCACCCTTTTCTTTGATTTTTCTACATAAATAAATGGGCATAATTATGCCCATAAACAAAAAACCACCTTACGGTGGTATGTTCCGTAGATTCTATAACATTTCTATAAAGGCGCTTATTCTAGTTTTTAACTGTCCTATATCATTTTGAGAATAGTCTGTTTCTATACTCATATAGGGTATATTATTTTCTCCCTTAACTAATTCTTTTATTCTATAGCTCTCAACATTATATGTATGGCAGGCCTGTAGTATTACATCTATAACCCCATCCACACTATATTCGTCTATAAGTTTTTTTAATAATCTTTCCCTAGCTATATTAGGACTCATACAGGAACACCCTATGTTTAAATATTTTTCCGCCATTGCATCGATGGGAGATTTACTTTCATCTATCAAATCCTCTTTCTCCTTTACCCCACTACAATTTTCAAATGAAACAACTACTCCATTATCTTCTTCAATTATTTTTATAACCTTTTCAACGGCTCCTCCCATGGGACATCCCGTTATTAATATTCTTTTTCTTTTATCACTAACCCGTCTTTCTCCTTTATTGTATTCTCCTTTTATAGTACTTGTTATCCTTCTAAGATCTTCTATAGCCCTTTCTTTATTAAAGGTTGTTTTATTCTTATTTAATATAAGTTGTAATTCCTCTCCATATAGTGGAGGTGGAGTAAGTTTAGATAGACTATACAGCTCCTTTAGTGCCCTTCTTTCATCATTTCTTAATTTTATCATAGCCTTTATTTTATCTTCTGTAATTTCTATATCAAAGGCTTCTTCTAACTTATCCTTTAAGATTAATATCTCATTTTTCCACATATCTAAATCTTCCTTCGTATTATTGGTTTGGGGAAGTTTCATTACATGCATAGGTTTTATTCTTCCTAGATATTCATACATCTTCTTCTTACCATCACAGGTTGTTTCTCCAACTATTAAATCAGAAAAAGAAAAGTATGGACATTTATCAGTTATTGCATACCCATAGCTTGACTTTATTAGTGGACAAAGATTCCTTGGAAGATGTTTTTCTGCCTCCGATATTGTAGCATCATTTGTACTGCAAAGAGATGCCGGTATTGCGTCTGCCCCAGCTATTAATTCCCATGGTGTAAATACACAGTATGTACCCACCACTTTTTTTCCCTTTTCTTTTAATTCCTTAACTTCTATAACACCATCTTTTATATGCTCATTTATATCCTCAAGTATATTATCTATTTTACCCATATTTTCACTCCCTTTATTTAAGTAAACACACTAGTTTAGTTATACACCACTTTATTTTCCCCTTCAAATAGGAGTTATCTATGGACTCAATGGTTATAATAAATTTTTTCTATCTTTTTAATATTTTTATGGCATGTAAATCCTCTATCTTATCTGTTATATAACTATATGCATCTTCAATCCCTTGATTGTATATCTGTGGGGCTAATTCCTTAATAAAGAAATCTAAAACCATAGTAGCAGCTAGATCCCCTAAATCTTCATCCCGTTCTTGAAAAAAATACCTTTTAATTTCTTTAATCATATTTTCTTTTCTATCATCCTTTATTTCAATCCTATTATCCACTAAATATCATCTCCCCTTATTATTGATACTTTTATTATATCATTAAGTATTAACTATCTAAGATAGCTTGAATATAATATACTAAATTATATGGTGGTGATTAAATTGGATAGATTAAATCCCGATAAATTATATGTAGAATTTAGAGATGATATAACTAAAACCCAACCTATTATAGGTAGACGATATACCCTGACCCATTCTGATATTACAGCAAACTTGTTTTTAACCATAGGACTTAATTATGCCTACGATAAGATAACTGAAATGAGGGATGAAGTTTTAGCCACTTGGAAGATAAATGATAATGAGTATTTCTTATATACTTATTGTTATGTAGGTAGAGACTTTGATTATAATGAATCAAAAATTAGATATAAAATATTTAATAGAGAATTACCCTTAGCCCTTGAAGCTATAAGATATGGAGATAGTACTTTTTTTAAAGCCAATCCTAAACTTGATAATAGCCCTGTTTGGGTATATTTTGATTCTAGCTACCCTGAATTTAGTGGCTACAGGTATTTTGGTAGAATGAAAAATTATAAATAAAAAACGTCCTATTTAAGGACGTTATTTTATCTCTCCATGGACTTCTACATCACTTTCCTCTACTATTCTATTTTTTCCATCAACAAAAACCACTTTAGGTTTCATTTCTCTAGCCTCTTTTTCATCAACCCAGGTATATGCTATAATTATTACATTATCTCCCCGTTGAACTAATCTTGCTGCAGCTCCATTTAAACATATTACACCACTATCAGCTTTACCTTCTATAACATAGGTTTCAAGTCTAGCACCATTATTATTATTAACTATCTGAACCTTCTCCCCCGGTAATATCCCTGAGGCATCAAGTAATGTTTTATCTATTGTTATACTGCCAACATAATTTAAATTGGCCTGTGTTACCGTTGCTCTATGAATTTTGCTTTTATACATATTTAAAAGCATAACTATACCTCCAACCTAATATTATCTATAAGTCTAGGTTTACCTATTTTGACTGCTAAAGCTATTAATATATCTCCACTGATCTCATCCACATCCTCAAGGGTACTACCATTAACTATATCCACATAATCTACTTCTGCATAATTTACTGTTTTTATATTATTTATAATAAAGTCTTCAATTACTTTGGGATTCCTCTCTCCATTTCTTATCATTTCCTCTGCCTTAAATAGAGATTGTGATAATATGGTGGCATCTTTTCTCTCCTCTTTATCTAAATATATGTTTCTAGAACTTAAAGCCAAACCATCTTCTTCCCTTACTATGGGACATGGTACTATCTCTAAATCAAAGTTCAATTCCCTAACCATTTTTTCTATTACAGCCACCTGTTGGGCATCTTTTTGGCCAAAATATGCCCTATGGGGAGATACTATATTAAATAGTTTAGAAACAATAGTTACAACCCCTTTAAAATGTCCTTCCCTAGACCTTCCACAAAGTTTTTTAGTTATATCTCCTAAAACTTCAACATGAGTATTATAACCCTTTGGATATATTTCTTCAACTTCTGGATGAAAAATTAAATCTACACCTAATTTTTCTAATAGTTTGCTATCCCTCTCTAAATCCCTAGGGTAAGTTTCCAAGTCTTCATTTGGTCCAAATTGAGTGGGGTTTACAAATATACTTACAACAACATAGTCATTTTCTTCCTTAGCCCTTTTTACAAGGGATAAGTGACCTTCATGTAAATATCCCATAGTTGGAACTAGTGCCACTGTTTTTCCCTTGCTTTTTATATTTTTTATGTGTTTTCTAGTTTCTTTTATACTATTAACTATTTCCATAGTAAGTCACCACCAATTGTTTATTATGTTAATCTAATTTGTTAATAATAGCTTCATCAATCGTAAATCCATGTTTTTCTTCTGGAAAACTACCTTCATTTATTTCTTTAATATAGGATTTAACTGATGACTTCATATCTTCCCCTATATTAGCATACTTTTTCACAAACTTAGGTGTAAAATCTGAATACATTCCCACCATGTCTTGGGTAACTAATACTTGACCATCACAATATTTTCCTGCACCTATACCTATAGTTGGTATGTGAAGTCTTTCACTTATTATTTTAGATAATTTTTCAGGCACACATTCGAGTACTATGGCAAATACCCCTGCTTCTTGTAATAATAATGCATCTTCTATTATTTTTTTAGCCGATTCTTCACTTTTACCCTGAACCTTAAAGCCACCAAAAACATTTACCGATTGGGGAGTTAGTCCAAGATGTCCCACAACGGGGATTTGGGCTTTAACTAGAGCCTTTACTCTATCTATTATATCCCTACCACCTTCAAGTTTAACTGCATGGGCACTCCCTTCCTGTATAAGTCTTCCAGCATTTTTTATGGTTTCCTCTATACTCACATGATATGATAGGAAGGGCATATCTCCTATAACCATTGCCCTATTTACACCCCTAGACACAGCCTTTATATGGTGAACCATATCATCAACTGTAACCTTTAGGGTATTTTCATAGCCCAGCACCACCATACCTACAGAATCCCCAACCAATATACTATCCACCCCTGCTTCATCTAATAATTTTGCAGTGGAATAATCATATGCTGTTAACATTGATATCTTATGCCCTTCTTTTTTTGACTTTAAAAATGAGCTTACAGTAAACTTTTTACCCATACTATACCCCTTCTTTCAAAATATTTTTTAGATTAGATATTTTTTCACCATCTTTTAACTTTTCTTTCTCTGCCAGCTGGAGAGTTTCAAGTCCAAGTATTTTATAAAGCTTAAGCTTTTCTTTATCATCCTTTAATGAGTTAATATGTCTTTCTATGGTTTTTATATCTCCCCTTGATATGGGCCCAGTTAAAGCTTTTTCAGTCCCTAAACCATATATATTTTTTATAGTTCCATCTATAAGGGGATATAGTGCTTTAAAGCCATCATCCTTATCTATCCCTATACTTTTAAACAGCGACAAACCATAGTCCATTAATGTTACCAAGTAATTGGAAACAACACATGCTGTAGCATGATATATACTTTTTTGTTCCTTTGTTATCTCAAAATATTTATTCCCACATCTATTTAGTATATCTTCAATCAAATCTATTTTTTCTTTATCCCCTTCTATACTAAAAACTGTATCCTTTAAATCTTCTACACCTTTTTTAATATCTGCAAAGGATTGTAATGGGTGTATAGAGTATACAAAACAGCCCTTTTTCTTTGCCCTTTTTAATATATCCGATGATGATGCTCCACTCATATGGGCTATAATTTGTCCTTCTTTTAATAAGTTATTGTCTGCTAATCTGTCTATAACATTTTCAATTTCATCATCTCCGGTTGTTATAAATATAATATCGCTTCCATGGGATAAGTCATAAATACTATAGTATTGACTATCTGTTAATTTAGCTGAAGTTTCTCCACTTTCCTTAGTCCTACTATTATACCCATATATATTAAAACCATTATTCTTTAAGTAAATTCCAAATGTGGTCCCCACTTTTCCTGCCCCTATAAACCCAATCTTCAAAGTATCACCCCAATATAAAAAACCTTTCCCTAATCCAAGGTTTTGGACAGAGAAAGGGTATGGTCAAATTATTAACTATTCTCTTTCGTCTCTGTCCTGTGGATCAGAGCAAAATTTTCTAGTATTTATTTAATTCTAGTGCATTATAAATATTGTGGTTTAGCTCTACCGATGCTAACCAATTAGATTTTAACACAGTAGTAATCTAAATACAAATATTTTTATACAACACGGGTGGAAATGTTTGAAATTTTTAAAAATTAAATGTAGAATATAAATAATCAAAGTGATATAAATGTATTATATATACTTAATAAAGATAGGGAGGTTTAAGCTGCTTTGATTATATAGTGTTAAACTATATCAAATGCCATTAAGTAGTTTAGCATTGTATTTGAGGTTGTGATAAAATTAGACATAGGGAGTTGATTTTTATGTCTAAAAAATTACTAAATCAAAAGCAAGCATGTGA
>NZ_JBAKFX010000065.1:0-17457 GCF_037577855.1 Dethiothermospora halolimnae
AGAAAGACTATCTGGTTGATAGGTCATAGGTGTAAGGGCAGTAATGTCTTAAGCTTAATGATACTAATAGGTCGAGGGCTTGACCAATATATATTCACTGTGCAATTTTGAAAGTGCAAAACACTTTGTTTAATTGACGATTGACAGTTGACAATGGACAATTGAATGAAGAAAAAATTTGGTGACGATGGCGGAGGGGCCACACCTGTTCCCATACCGAACACAGTAGTAAAGTCCTCCAGCGCCGATGGTACTTGGCGGGCAACTGCCTGGGAGAGTAGGTCGTTGCCAAATTTTTTATTTTTTGGAGAATAGCTGAGAGCTTTTTAGGCTCTTGGCTTTTATTTTTTTGTAGAATAGCTTTGTAGAATATTAATTGACGATGGACAATTGACAGTGGACAATTAAAGGTGCAAATCGGCTGAAGCCGATTTGAATATAATATTTTACGACCATAGGAAGTAAAATTACCTTAAATTGTCAATCGTCAATTGTCAATTATCAATTTAATAAACGCCCCGTCAGGTGGCGGAAAAATCAGCTTGCTGATTTTATTAACTATTAACTATTAACTATTAACTATTAACTATTAACTATTAACTATTAACTATTAACTAAAAAACCTCTCTCCACTCTCAACTGTCTTTCTGGCACTTAATACAAGTTGTAATTCAACCCAATATGTATTATAATTTATAGTATCTCAAAGCTAAAAAAGACTAGAATTATATTTATAAAGTTTAGCTATATAACTTGGTATATATGGGGGTATATGTGATGGAAATTTGTGATTTGTATAAGAGTGGAGTTACCTTTGATGAGTTTGTAAACATGGATACAGATACTTATAAGGAAAAAACATTAGAAATCTTCAACAGTATAGAGTTTGATGATGAATTGACAAGTAAGATCAAAGCTATTGATACTAAAGTAAAGATACTGGTTTGCGGTGAAATGTGGTGTCCAGACTGTATGATTAATGTACCTGTTTTAGAAAAGATGAAGGGCTATAATGATAATATTGACATTTCCATAGTAGGAAAAGAGGGTAACGAAGAGTTTTTCAAAAAATATACTTCAGATGAAAATGTAAGAATACCTACATTTGTTATTTATGATAATGACTATAATGAATTAGGAAGCTTTGTGGAGCATCCAAAAAAAATCAAAGAAATAATGGAAACAGCAAATCAGCCTAATAGAATTGTAGCTATGAGAAAATATAGAAAAGGGGAGTATGCACAGGATACTCTTAGGGATATATTAGAGATTATACTATAATATTATCTCATGACCTTAATAAGATTTTAACAATTAAATTTTAGATTAGCATATATAGTGCTAGGGTATAATTGTCCTAGCACTTTTATAATGAAATAAGTTGGGGGATTACGAATCCCCCAACAACTAGTTAACTGGAGGATTACTAAATCCTTAGCGACTAGTTAGCTGGGGGATTGCTAAATCCTTAGCGACTAGTTAAGTTAGGGATTACTAAATCCTTAACAACTAATTAACTTAGGGTCATAAAGCCTCATTAGTTGATTAGATGAAAAAGTATGAACTCCCAAACAGTTAATTAAAAATAAATTATATTGCTTTAAAAAATGAAGAAAAACCAACTAACTTTGAGCTTATATAAAATAAAGGCGGAAACAATATATAGTATCATTTTGACAGTTAAGTCGCTCATTGATACAATATATTGTGTTAGTTTCAATGAAATTCGGAGGTGTATTAATGAGTTTAACGGAAAATGCCATAAAAGTATTAGAGAGAAGATATTTAAAAAAAGATTTAGAGGGTAACGTTATTGAAACCCCAGATGAAATGTTTAAAAGAGTATCAAAGCATATAGCAAGTGCTGATAAAATATATGATAAAGACTGTAATACAAAAAAGGTTGAAAAGACATTTTATAATATGATGTCTAGACTGGAGTTTTTACCTAACTCACCAACTCTTATGAATGCAGGTAAAGATTTAGGCCAGTTATCAGCTTGTTTTGTGTTACCTATTTATGATTCTATGGAAGGTATATTTGATGCCATAAAGAATGCTGCATTAATACATAAATCAGGTGGAGGAACTGGATTTAGTTTTTCTAGGCTTAGACATAGAGGCTCAACGGTAAAGACAACAGGAGGAGTAGCATCAGGCCCTATAAGCTTTATGAAAGTGTTTAATTCCGCTACAGAAGCTGTAAAGCAAGGGGGAACTAGAAGGGGAGCCAATATGGGTATCCTTAGAATAGACCACCCCGATATACTGGACTTTATAAGATGTAAAGAGGACAATTCTGAAATAACTAACTTTAATATAAGTGTAGGAATAACAGAAGAGTTTATGAAGGCAGTGGAAAATAATAATGAATATGAACTTGTAGACCCCCACAATAAAGAGGTTGTGGCAACTGAAAATGCTAGAGAGGTATTTAACCTAATAGTTAAGATGGCTTGGACCAATGGGGAGCCGGGAATAGTATTTTTAGATAGATTAAATAAGTTTAATCCGACACCAGAGGTTGGAGAAATAGAAAGTACTAACCCATGTGGAGAGCAGCCATTGCTTCCCTATGAATCTTGTAACTTAGGTTCTATAAATCTATCTAAAATGTTAAATAAAATAGAAACTGGATATGAAATCGACTATGACAAACTAGGAGAGACAGTAGATAATGCAGTACATTTCTTAGATAATGTTATAGATGTTAATAAATATCCGTTGGAAGAAATAGATGAAATGACTAAAAGTACTAGAAAAATCGGATTAGGAATAATGGGTTTTGCCGATATGTTAATATACTTAGGAATCCCATATAATTCTCAACAGGGGGTTGACTTAGCCAATAAGGTTATGGGCTTTATTAATGAAAGGGCTAAAAAGAAATCCATAGAATTAGCTAAGGTTAGGGGAGTATTTCCTACTTATGATGGTAGTATATATAAAGAAAAGGGTATAGAACTTAGAAACTCAACAACAACAACAATAGCACCAACTGGAACCATAAGTATAATATCAGCAACTAGTAGTGGTATAGAGCCTCTATTTGCCATATCATATATAAGAAATATAATGGATAATGATAAGCTAGTAGAAGTACATCCTATATTTGAAGAAATGGCTAAGAAAAGGGGATTCTATTCTAAAGAGTTAATGGAAAAAATAGCAGAGGAAGGTTCCATTGCCCATATAGATGAGATACCAGAAGATATTAAGAAAGTGTTTGTAACATCCCATGATATATCCCCTAAATGGCATATAAAGATGCAAGCTGCATTCCAAAACCATGTGGATAATGCTGTTTCTAAGACAGTTAACTTTAAAAATGAAGCTACGAAAAAAGAAGTAGAAGAGGTTTATATGCTTGCATATAAATTAGGTTGTAAAGGGGTTACTATCTATAGAGATGGTAGTAGAGATAATCAAGTTTTAAGTACTAAAAAAGAAGAGAAGAAGGAAGAAACAAAGATAAATAGTCAAGTAATACCAAGGGAAAGACCTGAAATCACCCAAGGAATTACTGAAAAAGTTAGAATAGGCTGTGGAAATCTATATATAACAGCAAATTATGATGAAAATGGAATATGCGAAGTATTTACCAACTTAGGAAGAGCAGGAGGATGCCCAAGTCAAAGTGAGGCAACAAGTAGACTTGTATCTATAGCACTAAGATCAGGAGTAGATCCAAAATCTATTATAGAACAGCTTAAGGGAATAAGATGCCATTCCACATTACGCCAAAGGGCTACTAATAAGGATATAAAGGTATTGTCATGTCCAGATGCCATCGGAAAAGCCTTAGAAAAGGTTATGAATACCTATGTTGATGTAGATGATAAATCGGTAAATGATATAGCTATGGAAATAGAGGAGACAGTAAATGAAATACCTGTACCATCTTGTAATGGTTGTTCAGCAGATGAAGAAATATCTGCGGATTTAAAAAGTAACACTTCTTCTGGAGAATGTCCTGAATGTGGAGCTAAAGTAGAACATGAAGGCGGTTGTATGATATGTCACTCCTGCGGATATTCTAAATGTGGTTAATAACCAACATAACAACGTAGAAGGGAATTCATTCCCTGTATAATAATATACAAATCAAAAAATAGATGCCTTATTTAAGGCATCTATTTTTAATTGCCGTAATATTTTTAACTCAGTTGTTGGGGGATTCGCAATCCCCCAACTTATCTATACTATCTAGCATCCATATCCGCCAAAACCAAAGCAGAATAATACAACTAATAGTAAGAAGAAAAATAGTAATTCACTACCTATACCTTCGCCATAGCATTTAGCATCAGCCATAATAGCACCTCCATTAAATATTATGTTATATACTTAGGTTATTACCTACCAAATCCACCATAGCAATTACAGAATATAACTACCAATAGTAGAAAGAAAAATAATAATTCACTACCATTATCTCCCCCAACGATTCCACTTAAAATACCTGTGTTTTCAGCCATATAATACATTCCTCCTTATTTTTTAGTACACTACATACTATGCATTAAAATTCATAGTGGTGACTCTTATTAGAAAAATATAATTTTTTTTAAGTTTCTGTGAACATTTCAAAACCCCATGCGTAAAAAACATATGAAAGGGAGAAAGTAGATGATTAGTGATGAGGAAATATTAAAAAAATATAAAAATAGGCAAATAAACTCAATAGATATATTAATAGAAAGATATAAGGGCCCCCTTTATAAAATGTGCTTTAGATTAACTAATGATAGATATGAAAGTGATGACCTTTTTCAGGATACATGGATTAAGGTTATAAAAAAAATAGAAACCTTTGATCATAATAAGGTTTTTAAGACTTGGTTATATACAATATGTGTTAATACCTATAAAGATAAATATAGAAAGAAAAAGCGATGGTTAAATGTAATCAAAGACTTTTTTTCCAATGAGACTAAAGATAACAAAATGAGGAAGGTTGGGGAGGAATATCTAGTAGATGAAGAGATATTAGATAGGGAGATAAAAAATGTATTAAAGAAAAAAATAAAAAATTTAGATGATGACTTTAAAATACCCTTGATACTATTCTACTTTAAGGATATAAGCTATAAAGAAATAGCAACTATATTAGATATTCCCATAGGAACAGTAAAGTCTAGGTTAAATATAGCCAAGAAAAAAATAAAAAAATCTATGGAGGAGGAACACTATGGATAATAATGAATTTGAAAAGATTTTAAAGGAAATAAAAGAAGAAGAAATTACCCCGTCTATGTATTTAATCAATAGCACTAAGAATATATGTAGAAGAAAAGATAATACAGATAGTCTTATCATTGCACCGATTATCATAGGGGTTATTTTTACATTAATTAGCCTATTTTTATTGATTAAAGATTTTAGTGTATTAAATCTAATAATCATATATCTAATAAATACATCTGTAACAAGCATATCATTGTTCTTCATATTTACATTTAAAAGGGAAATAATATTTTTTTTCAATAGAAAAGTCTTTAGCAATAAATTATAGGAGGGATATAGTATGAAGGAAAGAGGTTTTAAAGTTTTATTTATTACTCTTACTACAGTGATAATTGGAGTTTTGGCAGTGTTTTATGGTTTTATTATAACAGAAATGTTCAGAGATCCATTTACAGAGATGTATATTAAAATACCTATGGTTCTTCTTTTACTATTACCTATAGGTCTCATTATAGGTATAGCTTCATTTATCAATAGGGATGCTCCTAAATATGGAATGGATAAATGGAAATGGATGACCATAGGGACATATGTGCCTAATCTATTGGGGCTTATTATATATTTAGTGGTTAGAAGTAATAGAAGAAAGGAAAAAGTTTGTGTAAACTGTGGGGAAACTGTAGATAAAACCTTTGGAATCTGTCCATACTGTGGACAAAAACTAGATAAAAGCTGTGACAACTGTGGAAAAGCAGTAAAGGAAGAGTGGAAAGTGTGTCCATATTGTGAAGAAAAATTATAGGAGTGATCTTATGGTATCTACATTAAAAAGAAAATTAATATTATTCACAGCCTTAGCCATTGGTATTTTAACTATATTTACAGGTTGTGAAAAAAGAATAATGTTTGTATCAGATAATATTGGCAATAATATAAGTGCTAAGTATAGGTACTTTGATGGAGATGAAGGAAAAACCATATATTCAAAGGACAATGATAAAATAAATATTGAATATGATGTAACTGTAGACAAAGGAAAACTAATAATCAAGCTTGAAGATAAAGATGATAATGTAATATGGGAAAAAGACTTTAGTGAAAACGAAAAATCCAATGTAACATTAGATATTGAAAAAGATAAGAAATATAGATTGACCATAATAGGAGAAGAAACTAAGGGAAAATATAATATTAAGTTAGATAAATAGATATCTTTTAATGGTAATCTTCGAATGAATTCGAAGCTACGTATGTTCACTGTCAACTTCTAATTTAAAAAAGTAGAAATAAATTCATTCCTCGGGATAATAGGGATGTAGGAGAGAATTCATTCCCCGATATAATAATATATAAAATTCCTAGCTTAGTTGTTGGGGGATTCGTAATCCCCCAACCCCAACATACTTCCCTATATAACCAAAATAGGACTGGTACACAACCAATAACAATCGCATATACTAAATTACCAAGGAATAAGGAGGTATTACTGTGATTATTCATGTTGTAAGACCAGGTGAAAGTGTATATTCAATAGGCAGACTATATGGAGTAGATCCATCTAAAATAATATCAGACAATCAACTTGAAAACCCCAATCAATTGGTGGTAGGACAAACACTGGTGGTATTAGAGGGAACAAGACAACATAGGGTGGCTCCAGGACAGAGTTTATATGCTATAGCTAGAGATTACGGTGTAACCGTAGAGGCTATATTAGATGCAAACCCAAGCATAACAAATCCAACACAAATATACCCGGGACAAATAATAACAATACCCAGTAGAACTCAAAAACTAGGTACTATAGAGGTAAATGGATATGCTTTACCTAATATAGATATGGAGGTTTTAAAAAAGACTCTCCCTAACTTAACCTATTTAAGTATATTTAGTTACCATGTGAAGTCCGATGGGAGTTTAGTACCTATAGAAGATGAAGCACTAATAAAGGCAGCCAGAGAAGCAGGGGTTGGGCCCCTTATGGTTATAACCAATATAGAAGAGGAAGGGTTTAGTAGTGATCTTGCAAGAACTATATTTGATAATGAAGAGGTTCAAAACAAACTAATAGAAAATATTATTAATAATTTAGAAACTAAAAACTATTATGGACTGGATATAGATTTTGAGTTTATATATCCAGGGGATAGGGAAAAATATAATAACTTCTTAAGAAAAATAACAAATAGACTACATGAACTAGGATTTATCGTATCAACAGCAGTTGCACCAAAGATATCGGCAGATCAAAGTGGACTTTTATATGAAGCCCATGATTACAAAGCCCATGGTGAGATAGTAGACCACGTTATAATAATGACCTATGAATGGGGATATACCTACAGTCCCCCTATGGCAGTGGCCCCAATAGACCAAGTTGAAAGGGTAATAAGCTATGCAGTAACAGAAATACCCAGTGAAAAAATACTAATGGGAATACCAAACTATGGGTATAACTGGACACTACCCTTTGTTAAGGGAACAATGGCTAAAGCCATATCAAATACAGCAGCAGTGGACTTGGCAAGAAGGGTTGGGGCGGTTATTAAATATGATACAAAATCCCAATCTCCATTTTATAACTACTATGATGAAAATGCTAAGCAACATGAAGTGTGGTTTGAAGATGCAAGGAGTATAGAAGCTAAATTAAGGCTAGTAAATCAATATGATCTAGGGGGAGTAAGCTACTGGACAATAAATAGTTATTTTCCACAAAACTGGTTAGTAGTAAATTCATTGTATGATGTTGAGAAGGTGTTATAAAACTCCTTGACAAAACTATTTATTTATTGTATCATAAACGAAAATATATATATTATTAATGGCTATGATAAGGACAGTAATAATGGTAAGTAGTTCACAGAGATATAATCATTTGCTGAGAGATTATAAGCAAAAGCCCTTATGAACATCACCTTTGAGCTGAATATCTGAAGTAATAGTAGGATATTT
The DNA here is from genome assembly GCF_037577855.1 of Dethiothermospora halolimnae. Classification (NCBI taxonomy): domain Bacteria; kingdom Bacillati; phylum Bacillota; class Tissierellia; order Tissierellales; family Thermohalobacteraceae; genus Dethiothermospora; species Dethiothermospora halolimnae. The sequence goes on from NZ_JBAKFX010000065.1 coordinate 8,143, forward strand.
CGTAGAGATACGTTATATTGTAATGAGAGATAGGATAAATATATCCTATAATCAGGGTGGTAACGCGACAAATTCGTCCCTAAGTCTTTTGACTTAGGGATTTTTTAATTTAACAAAAACAAAAGGAAGGTGAAAAAATGGCTAAATTTGAAAACTTATATAGTGGATCAGTAAGCGAAAACGAACAAAAGATTTCAAATTATTGGAATGAAATAGATTTACTTAAAAGAAGTGTAGAAACTAGAGAAGATAATGAACCATTTATATTCTTTGAAGGTCCTCCAACGGCCAATGGTAGACCGGGTATCCATCATGTTATAGCAAGAACATTAAAGGACTCTGTTTGTAGATATAAAACTATGAAGGGATATCAAGTAAAAAGAAAGGCAGGATGGGATACCCATGGATTACCTGTTGAAATAGAGGTTGAGAAAAAGCTTAGTTTAAACAACAAACAAGAGATTGAAGACTATGGAATAGATAAGTTTAATAAAGAGTGTAGAGAATCAGTATTTAAGTATGAAGGTCTTTGGAGAAAAATGACAGAACGTATGGGATATCTAATAGACTTAGACAATCCATATATAACCTTAGATAATAACTATATAGAAACAGTATGGTGGATATTAGATAAGTTTAATAAAGAAGGATTTATCTATGAAGGACATAAGATACTACCCTATTGTTCAAGATGTGGTACAGGGCTTGCGTCCCATGAGGTTGCCCAAGGATATAAAGAGATAAAGTCCAATACTGTAATAGCTAAGTTTAAAAGAAAAGATGCCGATGAATATTTCCTAGTATGGACAACTACACCATGGACCCTTGCAGCCAATGTTTCATTAACGGTAAATGCCGATGTAACATATGTAAAGGTAATGCAGGATGATACTGTATATTATGTGGCAAAGGACTTAGCAAACAAAGTCCTTGGTGAAGACTATGAAGTATTAGAGGAAATGAAGGGGAAAGATTTAGAACATATTGAGTATGAACAACTTATGCCCTTTGTTAAACCTGATAAAAAGGCATTCTTCGTTACAGTAGCAGATTATGTAACAACAAGTGATGGTACTGGTATAGTTCATACAGCACCTGCCTTTGGTGAAGATGACTACAATACAGGAAGAAGATATGATTTACCTGTGGTTCAACCGGTTAATGAAGAGGGTAAGTATACAACAACTCCTTGGGAAGGACGTTTTGTAATAAGTGAAGACCTAGATGTGGACATTATAAAATGGCTACACGGGGAAAATAAACTTTATAAAAAAGAAAAGATGCCCCATAATTATCCCCACTGCTGGAGATGTGATACTCCATTATTATACTATGCTAAGCCAAGCTGGTATATAGAAATGACAAAGATAAAGGATAAACTTATTGAAAATAATAATAGTGTTGAATGGTACCCAGATTATGTAGGGGAAAAGAGATTTGGAAACTGGCTTGAAAACCTAAATGATTGGGCTATATCAAGAAGTAGATATTGGGGAACACCCCTTAATATTTGGAGATGTGAATGTGGCCATACAGAAAGTATAGCCTCAAGAAAGGAACTTTCAGAAAGGGCTATAGAAGATATAGATGACAGTATAGAGCTTCATAGACCATATGTTGATGATGTTCATATTAAATGTTCAGAATGTGGAGAAACAATGACAAGGGTAACTGATGTTATTGACTGTTGGTTTGATAGTGGTTCAATGCCCTTTGCCCAACAACACTATCCATTTGAAAACAATGAAAACTTTGATGAACTATTCCCAGCAGACTTTATATGTGAAGGTATAGACCAAACTAGAGGTTGGTTCTATTCATTACTGGCAATATCAACATTTGTTACTGGCAAGTCTCCATATAAGAGGGTACTTGTAAATGACCTTATATTAGATAAAAACGGAAAGAAAATGTCCAAATCAAAAGGCAACACAGTAGATCCTTTTGAACTATTCGATAAGTATGGTGCCGATGTTTTAAGATGGTATCTACTATATGTATCCCCAGCTTGGACACCAACTAGATTTGATGAAGAGGGACTTAAGGAAATAAATAGTAAGTTCTTTAGTACCATTAAAAATGTATATAACTTCTTTACTTTATATGCCAATACCGATGAAGTAGACCCAAGGGAGTTTGAGATAGACTATAACGATAGACCAGAATTAGATAGATGGATGCTATCAAGATACAATAGCCTACTTAAAGAAGTAGAAGGTGATCTTAAGGTATTTGATTTAACTAAAACAGTTAGAAAGATACAGGACTTTGTAAATGAGGATTTATCTAACTGGTATATTAGACGTTCCCGTAGAAGATTCTGGGAAACAGAACTAACAGAGGATAAAAAATCAGTTTATAAGACAACATATGAAATATTAGTTGGCATAACTCAATTGGTAGCACCTTTTGCACCTTATCTATCGGAGGAAATGTATAAAAAATTAACCGGTGGAGAGTCAGTTCATATAAGCTACTACCCTGTATCAAATGATGACCATATAGATGTTAAGCTAGAGGAAAAGATGGATATAGTAAGAAATCTTGTAAAACTAGGTAGAGCATCTAGGGAATCAGTAAAGATAAAGGTACGTCAACCTATAGCAAAGGTATTAGTTGATGGAGGCTATGAAGAGCTAATATCAGATGTTGTACCCCTTATCAAGGAAGAGTTAAACGTTAAAGATGTTATATTTGCTAAAGACCTAAATGAATATATGGAGTTTAGCCTAAAACCTAACTTTAGAGTTGCAGGACCAAAGTTTGGACCAAAGGTAAAACTATTTGCCAAAGAATTAGCTAGTCTTAATGGTTCAGAAGTGGCACCTAAATTAGAAAATGGCGAAAAACTAACCATCAATATAGATGGAGAAGACTTTGAAATAGATAAGGAACTTGTTGATATAAGAATATCTGCTAAAGAAGGATTTACAGTATCTATGGAAAACAATCTATTTGTTATATTAGATACAACATTAACAGATGAACTTATAAACGAAGGATATGCTAGAGAGTTTATATCTAAAGTTCAGCAAATGAGAAAGAATAATAACTATGAAATGATGGACAATATCAAAATCTATTTTGACGGAGATGATGATATAGCTAAAGCTATAGATATTCACAATGACTATATAAAAGAAGAAACCCTAGCTGTTGACATAGAAAAGGTTTCAGATGACAGCCTTGAAAAATACGATCTAAATGATCATGAAACAGGAATAAAAGTAGAAAGAATATAGAAAGCGGCCAACTGGCCGCTTTTTTAGTTACTAAGAGACTCTAATCCTCAACGTCTTTATATTAATACAAAAATATCCTCAAACGTAGGGACAGGGCATGCCCTGTCCGCCCTTTAACGCCATAAAACATAAAAAAAAACGAAAAACTATATTAATTGTTATCTATAAAGCCTCCACAATCCCCAACTATTTTTTTACGTTATATAACTAAAATAACTAAATAAAACTATAAAAAAATCTTAAGGAATATATACTAAATTTTACATCGTATTTTAAATCCCAATTATCACACAATATTACTAGACAACAAATAATAATCAACTTAGGAGGGTGTAAAATTATGAATAACAATAATAATAATTCAAGAAACACAAACAAGTTAGTTGTACCTGAGGCTCGCATGGCTTTAAATCAAATGAAAACTGAAATAGCTAGTGAACTTGGAATGAGTAACTATGATGGAATGGACAAAGGAAACTTAACAGCTAGACAAAATGGCTATGTAGGTGGATATATGACTAAAAAACTTGTAGAGCAAGCTCAAAGACAAATGGGAGGAACAACTCCAACTAAATAATATAAATAAAAAAAAGAAATTCTCCTCTTGGGGGAATTTCTTTTTTTTATTTATATTATTAAAATTCCAATTCTTTTAATCCACAACATACAAACACTGCCCGCCAAACGTAGGGACAGGGCAAGCCCTGTCCGTTCTTTAATGCCATAGAACATCAAACAAACATAAACCTATATTGCTAATAAAACATCGCCACCTCCCACCGTTACTATCATAAAAAAAACCAGCCCCCGTTGTTGGGGGATTCGCAATCCCCCAACCCAAAAACTCAAAACAAACAAAAAATACTTCTTTTATCAAATTCACTAAAAAAAACAATGCAACCCATAATATGGGTTGACATACAATATAAGATAAGATATACTTAAGATAATGTGAAACATACAACACAAAACATAAAAAGAAAACACCACATAAAAGCTATATAATGCCAAAAAAGTGAAAACACCCACATAACCAATCATAGGATGTGATTATTTGCTGAAAATATCAGATCATGAAAAGAAACTTATAAAATACTTTGCTAAATATATAACAAACTTCAAAAAACAAATCATCATAGTCATAATACTAATGCTACTTACCACAGCCATTAGCCTATATATACCATTGGCAGAAAAGGACCTACTAGATAAAGGGCTTATGGAAAAAAACTTTAGGGTTATTCTAATATACCTTTTTATATTATTCATAATAAAGTTCATACAAGAACTAATATCAGCAGCCCAAGATCAACTATCCACATATGTATCTAATAAATACACATATAATATAACTAAAAACTTTTTTAGAAACCTATTAAAATTTCCAATAAGCTTTTTTGAAAAATACAATATAGGAGAGATTACCAACAGGATAAACGGTGATGTGGTTAGTATAAGTATACTTGTGGACCATCAGTTAGTGTCGCTAATCACAGATATGCTTACCTTAATAGGAATAATATTTGTCATGGCAAAACTAAATATGACCATGTTTCTCATTTCCCTATTGGCTGTTCCAGTGATAGTTATAACAAATAATAAAATAGCAAAGGAACAGAAAAAAGCAACAAAAAAGATGAAAAATCATAATGACAGAAAATCTAAAACCCTTCAGGAAATGATACTGGGAATAAAGGAAGTAAAATATCTAAATATATTTAAATGGGCAGAAAGGGAATTTGCCAAATCCCAAAATAGCATACTAAGGGAAAAAATGAAGATTAATAAAATAGTCCTTATATTTTTTATTATATCCAGTAGACTCTACGAAATAATACATACATCAGTCTATATAATAGGAGCCTATATATTGGTAAAGGGAGATTTGACAGTAGGGGCACTATTTGCCTTTCTAACATACTTTACAAGGGCCATATCCATAGTAGAACGCCTCACAGGTTTTAATGTAAAGCTTCAAAGATCTCTAGTTTCAATAGATAGGGTATATGAGGTCTTAAAATATGGACAAGCATCTAAAAAAGATAATAAACAAACCGCTATTAATAAGTTTAATAATGGATATAAGATATCATTCAATAATGTGGACTTTTCATATACAGATAATTCAGAAGTTTTAAAAAATATAAACTTTAACATAACTAAAGGTGAAAAAGTAGCACTTATAGGGGAAAATGGCTCAGGAAAATCCACTATAATGTCATTACTAATGAAAATAATAGAACCAGATAAAGGAAGTATAACCTGTGATAATAAAGATATATCATCACTAACTTGGAAACAATTAACAGACAAAATATCATACGTACCCCAAAGTCTCTTCCTATTTAACTACACCATAAGGGAAAACCTAAAACTGGGGAACAAAGATGCAACAGATAAAGAAATATATCAGGTATTAGGACAAGTTGGGATGTTACAATTTATAGATAACCTTGAAAATGGCTTAGACACAATACTAACATTAAGTGGCTCCAATGTATCAGGGGGTCAACTCCAAAGACTAGCCATAGCAAGGGCACTATTAAGAAAAAAAGAAATACTACTACTAGATGAATCCACATCAAGTATAGAAGAAAACTTTGAAGAACAGTTTATTAAAAACTTAGTAAAACAGTATAAAGACTTAACGGTAATAATGATAATGCATAAAGAAAAGTTAACCAAGTACTTTGATAAGATACTTAAAATAAAGGATAAGAATATTTATGAAAAAGATGTTACTAAAGAAGAGGTTTGTAATGTTTATAAAGGTGAAAATGTAATTTAGGTAATAAGTTTGGCTAAACATTCCATGGGATTTTTAGAATTAAATGAAATATGATTAAGAAGTTAGAAAAACAGTTAATTTATTAATGTGGTTATTATTAAAATTTGAGTTATTAAATTAAAGGAGGAATATTCATGAAAAAATTATCAAAGATAAAGAAGGATTTTGGGGTTAATGCTAAAGCTATGGTTTGGGATTGTGAGTGTAGCTCTAGTTGTATGGATGATGCGGGTTCTTCCGAAAGTAATAAACATATTTCAAGATCTCAGTTTAGATATGCAAATCCTAGTTAAGGAAAGATGCTGCATAAGTATCAAATAAAACTTAGTTTTAAAATAAAATTTTAAAACTAACATGGAATGTTTAGCCTTTTATATATTGGAAGAGGTGAAGGCTATGAATAAGAATACATTATTATTTAACACTAAAGAGAATTATTACATATATGATGGTAATACTGGTAATATATTTAAAATAAATCCCATGATAAAAAATATATATGAAAATAACTTTAAAAGTAATATAGATGGAACAGTATCTAAAGAAATAAAGGATTCGATGGAAGAGATAGATTATTTAAAGGAAAAAGGATTTTTCAGTGGTTATCCCGATGAAATCTATTTAGACAATATTATTAATCAGGCATATTATGATTTGGAAAATAACATGGAGGGAATAATCTTATCTGTTACTCAAAATTGCAACTTAAGGTGTGAATACTGTAGTTATTCTGGATTATATGATAATGTGAGGACCCATAGTGATAAAGTTATGAGCTTTGAAATAGCTAAAAAAGCCATAGATAAGACAATAGTTAGGGCAAGTGGTAATAAAGAATTTAGAATATCTTTTTATGGAGGAGAACCCCTATTACAATTTGACTTGATAAGAAAATGTGTATCATATGTTAAGTCTAGTTATCCTGAGAAAGAAGTTAACTTTTCTATGACAACAAATGGAACTTTATTAACTAAAGAAAAATTAAAATTTTTAGTAGAAAATAAATTTATGATATATATAAGTTTAGACGGTCCTGAAAAATATCATGATGAATATAGGAAGTTTTTTAATTCCTGTAAAGGTAGTTTTAAAACCATAGAGAAAAATATTATCTATATAAAAGAGAATTATCCTAATTATTATAAAGAATATGTAAGCTTTATGATGACCTTGTCTCCTTTTAGAGATGTAGATGAGATAGAGGAGTTTATATTGGAAAGTGACATTATATCAGAGGATAATTATATTAGAGTAGCTTTTGTAAACAATAGCCAAGAATTAAGCTTATATAAAGATAAAAAGAAAGAAGAAAATATTGAACAAGATAGATTAAAGATGGAGTTTATGGACTTAAGATATATACATGCAAAAATTCATGGAAATATTGACTATTTGGAAAAGTCTAAAGTAGCTCTAAGTATTAATGAAGATGTGGATTCCTTTGATAAAAAAAGGATAGTGAAAAAAGCTTCTAAAAAAATATTGCCCAGAGGATGTTGTATACCAGGGCAAGGTAGATTATTTGTTTCAGTTGATGGAGAATTTTACATATGTGATAAATGTAGTGAAAAAGGAGATACATTGAAAATAGGTGATGTTGAAAAAGGAGTAGATGCAAAAAAATCAGTAAAAATTATAGAAGATTTTTATAATGCTACTAGGGAAGAGTGTTTAAGGTGTTGGGCATACTTACAATGCGGTATGTGTCCAGTTAGTATAGAAGATGATGATAAACAGTCAAGAGAGAGAAAATTAGACCAATGCTCTAATATGAAAAAGAGTATAGAAACTAAACTAGTAAAATACATGACTATAATTGAAAAAAATCCAGATGCTTTTAGCATGTAAGTAAGGAGGATATAGATATGAACTTTAATGGAATTAATAAAGCTATGATATTTCCATATTCTGAATATATGATAAATATTATAAAGTTTAATGATTTATTCAACTTTGATATAGAATCAATAGTATCTTTTAAATCTTGGGGTTATACCGATAAAGATCCCTTGTTTATAGATAAAAGTGGATCTTCAAAATATATGGTTACAGACGATTTTGAAGGTGAGTTAAATAAAGTAGATACTGTGATATTGGGATCTTTTGAAAAGTATTATGGAGATGATAATATAGCAAATAAGTACTTGAGAAAAATAGTTAAGGTTAATAAAAACGTTATTATATTAGATAGAACAAATGATTTGGAAATTGAAAATCACTTTAAAAATCCAAATGTAATTATTAAAGACTTAAATCACAGCTATAGAGTAACAAAAAATCTTAATCCTATAAATATACCTGCAGTTGGTATATTTGGACTAGAAGGAGATTGTGGGAAAATTGAACTACAACTTAAAATGTATAGGGCCCTTAAAAATGAAGGATATAAGGTTTCACTAATTGGAGCTAATCCAGAGCTATCTTTATTAGGAGGACATTGTTACCCATTAGAGATATATAGTGACAAAATAGGATCGTTAGAAAAGACTAAAATAATAAGGGATTATATAAATAATATCATAAGTAAACAAAAGAGTGATATAGTATTGGTATCCAGTCCCTATGGATTAAATAATTTTGGTAAGGGTCAAATAAAATATGAGTATAACGGCTTTTTAAGTCAAATGATAATAGATGCTATAAGACCAGATGCCAATATCTTATGTTGTAATCTAGGTAGAAATCTAGGTATGATAGAACGAAGTAAAAAAACATTAGAGCTAATATCCTCGGCACCAACAATAGCTTTGTCTTCTAAAAGACTTTATAAATCCCCAAGAACTTCGTTAAGAAGATATCAAATAGATTTAAAAAAAGGAATTTTAAACGATGATTTATTTAGACAATATGAAGGAAAGTGTAAAGAAGACCTAGAGGTTAAAATGTTAGATCAAGATAATATAGAGGATAAAGCTATAGTAGATTTGATTGAGGATACTTTTGCAAATGATAATCGAATAAAAGATATTATTTAAAAGGGGTAAGATAATATGGATAAAAGAGAATTGAGGAATATAGCATTAGATAGTTTGGGAAAAGAAAACTTAAAAGGTGATGCTATAGATTTATATAGTATACCTTCAACGGATATGCTTGATTTTATTTTGGAAATAGAGAAAAGATATCAAGTTATGATACCCACAGAGAAAATAAAAATGAAAAACTTTATGAATATAGGTACTATATTAGATATATTAGAAAATATAAAAAGTAATAACTAAAATATTATATTTTAGTTATTACTTTTTAATATGTTAGTTAAAACATTAAAAAGAACTAAATATA
>NZ_JBAKFX010000066.1:0-17430 GCF_037577855.1 Dethiothermospora halolimnae
GATAAGTTTTGTATTAAAAGGTTATTTAAGAATATGAATATTGAAGTTATTTTTAGTGAGAATGTTCGGTAGAAAAGAACTTTATTTTCTATCAAATGTTCTAACTATATTATACGAGGAGGGATAATATGCCAACCAGTTATTATGGGCAGATTTCAACTATTATGGACTTTATATTGAAAGAAAAACCTAAAAGCATCTTAGATATAGGTGTTGGATTTGGAAAATATGGGGTGTTGTGTAGGGATTTATTGGATATTCCCTATGAGAGATATGAAAAGAATAAATGGAAAGTAACTATAGATGGAATAGAGGGGTTTGAAAGTTACAATAATCCAATACATGAGTATGTATATGATAATATTTATTATGGGTTAATAGAGGAAGTTATGGCATCCATAAAAAAACAATATCAGTTAGCAATTATGATAGATGTACTGGAGCATTTTGATAAGGAAGATGGTAAAAAGGTTATAGAGAAAATACTAGATAAGACTAAAACCTTAATTATATCGGTTCCCGAAATACCGGCAAAACAGAGTTATCTAGATAATTTTTTAGAGGAACATAAGAGTGTCTGGAAGATAAAAGATTTTAAAGGATTTCATATAAAAAAGGCTGAGATATTGCCCATGGGAATAAATAATGCTTCTATTATAGTTTTAATAGAAGGAAGGGGTAGTAGATGATCGATTATAGTAAACTAAGGGAACACTATACTAAGAGTAGAATTAAAGAGATAGCAAGATTATTTGAAAATAGGAATCCAATATATGATTTAAACACAGCTATAATAGATGGAGATAGAAAAAAAATTGAGATTCAATTAAAGAAACTTTCTTTACTAGGCTATAACTATTCTACTAAAAAATTAAATTATCTTAAAGAAAAGAAAAAACTCTCCATAGGATATTTATTACCCCATAATTTTGTTACTGGGGGATTAAAAATATTAATAGAACAGGGAAATTATTTAAAAGATAGGGGACATGAAGTTACCCTTTATTGTCACTTGCCAAAACCAAAGTGGATAGATCTCAGATGTGAATACGTACAGGTGCCATCAGATAAACATTTATATAGATTAGTTAATAATAAAGATATTGTTATAGCTGGATACTGGGACTTAATCATAGACGCACTAAAGTCTTCAGCACCTATAAAATATTATTTTGCTCAAGGGGATATTTTTATATTCAATCATGAAAATATAGAACCTATTTATAGAAACTTAATAATAACCAGTCATAAACTGCCGGTGAAAATAATCACGGTGTCTAATATTATGAAAGGTAAAATAAATAATTTATATAAAAGAAAGTCAATAATAATACCAAATGCAATAGATAATAACATGTTTTTCTGGAAAAGCAAAGAGGATCAAGAAACACCTATAGAAATTTTAATTGTAGGAAATGACCAATTGGGATTTAAGGGACACGAAGATATAATAAATGCTTTAACAATATTAAAAAAAAGAGGTTACAATTTTAGGATGAAGTGGATAACTCCAACACTTCCTGTTATTGACTATAGAGATAAAGAACTTAATATAAACTATATAGTACAACCTACTCAGGATGAATTGGGTAGGTTGTATAGAGAAGCTGATATTTATATATCAGGTTCCTATTATGAATCATTCTCATTGCCTCCTTTAGAGGCAATGGCCAGTGGAACTATGGTAATAACTACGTCTAATGAAGGTGTCAAAGAGTATGCAAAGGATAAAAAAAATTGTTTGATGTATAGCTGTGGAAATGTAGAAGAACTTTCAAATAAAATAGAAGGTGCCCTTGGGTCTAAAGAACTAAGAAAAATGTTAATAAGTGAAGGTCTAAAAACTGCTAATAACTTTTCATGGAGAAGCTCAATAGATAAGTTTGAAAATGAAATTTTAAGTTATAAAGATAATATAAAAGTAATTACAGTAGATAAGATTTAACTTTAAATTATATTAATTGGTTATTGGGGAGCCACGGCTCCCTCACATCCAATTAATCGATTGTAATATTTTTAGCTTTTAAATATCCTTTAATTACAGAGTGGGCATATTTAGCTCTGTTTTCCCAAGAATTTTTTTTAGCATAATTAATACGGTTATTAATATCCTTTAAGTTAAACCTTTCCTTTAGAGATTCTTTGATTTTGGTATTAAAATCTTCCTTTCCCTTCCCTATATAAACACCGGGGATATTGGTGACTTCGGGCATATTAGTTGCAACTACAGGCTTTCCGGAACTTAAATATTCATATAACTTTATAGGGTTGCAACCCTCTATCATAGATGTAATTTTAAAAGGAAGTAGACATACATCAAAATATTGAAGATAATTAGGTAGCTCTAAATAACTTTTTCTGCCTAAATAATATATGTTATCTCCATTGAATGTACCGCTAAAACTCCCATATTTGGGACCGATAATAACAAAATTCAAATTTGGATTTTTAGTACTTATGTACTTTATCAGTTCCCAGTCTATCCAAGGAGCCACTGCTCCAAAGTAGCCTATAATAGGATTAACATTCTTCGGTAGGTCCTTTGGTCGATCATCAAATAGCCTTTTTGCTCTGTTAAAATGTTGATAATCAGCTCCATTTGGACACATATAGACAGATGTATGATATTTTTTATGATAATAATACATTTTTTTTGCTGTAGTAAAAATAATATCAGCTTTTTTTGATATTTTGTCTAAATCTTTTTTCCAACTACTAAACTCATCACTGGCATCATCTATGGCATCAAAAACTATAAGTTCTTCACCATAGGAACCTGCAAGTTTTACATGGGGAGGATAGGATATCCAACTAATTATAGGTCTCTCAACCCTTAAATATTTAAGGGGTATATCAGATTTTGTTAAAAGAAAATTTGGATTTAATTCCATTATGCTATGTCTTTGTTTACAGTAGATCTCATTGTTATAGTATATAACTTTATATCCTAAACTAGCCATTTCCTTTAGTAACTGTTGAGGTCTTTGGTATAGCCAGCCATAATCTATGGTGGGGGGGTATATTATTGTGGGCATAGAAATCCTCCTAAAATACATTATAGTAAAGAATATGAAGTTATATATCTATATATGCAATTAAACCTTCGAATGAATTCGAAGCTACTTTTATCTAGGTGTAAGTAGTGTCTAAATATACTTAGAAGGTAAACTGAGGGGAATTCGTTCCACGGCATAATATAGGGAAATGTTAAAAATAGTAGACATAAATATTAAAAAAGCTATTTACAATTAATAAAATTTGTGTATAATATATATAATAACAATATATATTAAATCGATGACTGGGATTAGTAGGTTTATTATCTTACTATAGCGAGTCGAGGATGGTGTAAGCTCGATGTATAGAAATATACTGAATGGACCTAGGAGTTTTGATCTGAAATATAGTAGGATTTAACGGTTATCCTCCGTTAAGGGATTAAGTGGGTCTTTGACCAAATAGAGTGGTACCGCGAATATAACCCTTCGTCTCTGTATAATGAGATGAAGGGTTTTTTTATTTTTATAAACTATAAAAGGAGCTGATATTATGTCAGATAAAAAAGTCATATTTAGTGGTGTACAGCCATCTGGAGATATAACTATTGGAAATTATTTAGGAGCTATAAAAAATTGGGTTAACTTACAAGATGAATATAAATGCTATTATTGTATAGTAGATTTACATGCTATAACTGTACCTCAAGTACCTAAAGATTTAAGAAGAAAGTCTTTAGAGTTATTAGCACAGTATATAGCAGCAGGACTTGATCCAGAAAAGAACACTATGTTTATCCAGTCCCATGTTAGTGCCCATGCAGAACTAAGTTGGGTATTAAATACTATAACATATATGGGGCAACTAAATAGGATGACCCAGTTTAAGGAAAAATCTCAAAAAAATGAAGCTAATCTTAACGCAGGTTTATTTACTTATCCTGTCTTAATGGCATCGGATATACTACTTTATAAAACAGATTTTGTACCGGTTGGGGAAGATCAAAAGCAACATTTAGAGTTGGCACGGGATTTAGCAGAAAGATTTAATAATAAATATAGTCCTACATTTACAGTGCCTGAACCCCTTATTTCTAAGGTAGGAGCGAGAATAATGGACCTCCAAGAACCAACTAGTAAAATGTCTAAGTCTGGAGAAGATGATAAGGGACGTATTCTTGTATTAGAAGATCCAGATAGTATAAGAAGAAAGATTAAAAGGGCCGTTACAGATTCATTAGGAGTAGTTAAATACAGTGATGATCAGCCTGGCATAAAGAACTTACTTAATATATATTCTAAATTTACAGGTGAAACTATAGAAGAAATAGAGAAAAAATATGAAGGAGAAGGATATGGTAAGTTTAAATCTGACACAGCTGAAGTTATAGTAGAAGGACTAAGACCTATTAGGGAAAAGTTTGATGAACTTATGAAAAATAAGGATTATTTAGAGGAAATATATTTAGATGGAGCTAAAAGAGCTGAAAGAGAAGCTAGGAAGATGCTAAGTAAGGTATATAGAAAGGTTGGATTTGTAAAGAGAAAGTTTTAAAAGAGTCCCTTTAGAGTATCATCCAATTTGTAGCTAAAGTTATAGAGGGGAATGAATTCCCATCTACATCATCATGGGTTATTACCTATACCTGTGTACAAGTAGCTTCGAATTCATTCGAAGGTTTCAATGTTTCCAGTTACTGGGGGATTCGTAATCCCCCAGCCTATTAACTCAAAACCTTCTAAATAGACTATATAATCAGTTCCCTTCTTAACCAATCTAAAAGTATCAAGGTTGATCTACTTCTTATGGAATTTCTATTATTACTTATATTTGCAACATTAATTTTTTTAGTTTTAACTTTTCCATCCAGATATAGTCCTAAATATACAAGGCCTACCGGTTTTTCTTTAGTGCCACCGTCGGGACCTGCTATACCAGTGGTGGAGAGACCGATATTAGTACCTGCTACTTTAGCTATGCCCTCTGCCATTTCTGCTGCTGTTTCTTTACTTACAGCACCGAATTTTTCCAATGTTTCCTTTTTTACATTTAACATTTTCATTTTAGATTTATTACTATAGGTTGTTATACCTTGCATAAAGACTTTAGATATTCCAGGATAGTTTATTAGTTTAGATGAAACCATTCCTCCAGTACAGGATTCGGCGGTAGATATGGTTAGATTTTTTTCAATTAATAATTTTGCCACCACTTCTTCTATACTTTCATCATCAACACCATAAACATTTTCTTTTAATCTTTCCCTTAACTCATATTCGACTGGCTCAATTATCGACAGAGCTTCAGTAACATTTTTAGCCTTTGCAGTTATTCTAAATTTACAACCTCCAGGGATACCATATGTCCCAATACTAGGGTTACTTTGTTTTCTTATTATGTCTTCTACCAATTCTTCAGAAGAGGACTCCCCTATACCTAAGATTTTAATTGTTTTTGACTTAATGATATAATTATTGAATTTGTTTAAATAGTGTATTACATTTTCCTCAAACATAGGTTTCATTTCCTTTGGAGGTCCTGGTAATTGAATTATGATCCTATTATCATTTTCCAATATATATCCCGGTGCAGTACCATTATTGTTTTTCATTATTAAGCTACCTTCAGGAAAATATGCCTGTTTTTCATTACTCTTTGGCATGACTCTATTTCCCCTTTTATAAAAGTTCTGTATAAACTTCAAAGAGTCATAATCAAGTTCCATTTTCTTTTGGAAATATGCTGTTGCTATTTCTTTGCTTAGATCATCCTGTGTTGGCCCAAGTCCACCTGTTGTAATAACCAAATCTACTCTTTCAAAAGCCGACTTAAGACATTCTTTTAGTCTTTTGGGATTATCTCCTACAATGGTATGATAATAAACGTCAATACCCAGTTCTGCTAATTTTTCAGATATATATTGTGAATTTGTATTAAGGGTATCACCTAGTAATAGCTCTGTACCTATTGCTATAATTTCAGCTTTCATTTTAATCACCTCTATTTTTGGAATAGTGTTAAACTTTATGATAGTATTATATTAACACAACATGATTAAAGGATAAACAAGTCAATTTCATTAAAACTGTAAATTAGTGCTGAAAAAATTTTGATAACTGAGACACAAAAAAATAAATAGGGGGACTAAAAATGGGTTATAAAAATGCTATAGACCAGTTAAATACTGTTAGAATTGGCGGTATAAATCAGTACATATTAGAACGGGGAGATAATAAAGAAAATCCAGTTGTTCTTTTTCTTCATGGGGGTCCTGGTAATGCACAGATTGGATATATGCCACAGTATCAGAAAGAGTTAGAAAGGGAGTTTGTTGTTGTCAATTGGGACCAAAGGGGAGCAGGTCTGTCCTATTCTGAAGATATTCCAAAGGAAACAATGAACCTAGAACAATTTCTAAAAGACACTGTGGAAGTTACCAACTATTTAAGGGAAAAATATAATAAAGATAAAATATATTTAATAGGTCATTCATGGGGGACTATTTTAGGAATGAATGTGATTTATAAACATCCAGAACTGTATAATAGTTATATAGGAATCGGGCAAGTGGCTGATATGATGAAAGGTGAAACTGTAGTTTATAATTTTGTTAAAGAAATGGCTTTAAAGAATGATAATAAGGAAGCACTACAAGAAATAGAACAGGTAGATCTACCACCATATAAAAAGCCATTAGAAAATATTCAAACTATAAGAAAATGGGTCAATGAATATGATGGGGTTATGAAAAATGGAGAATTAGGCCCTGTTATGTATAAGGGGATGGAGAGTTCTAATTATTACAATGAGGAAGATATTAAGAATTGGGAACAGGGGAGTGGATTCAATGTTATGAATCTATTAGATGAAATGTTAACTGCTAACCCCTATGAAGAAATTAAAGAGGTTAAGGTACCAGTTGCATTCTTTGGCGGTAGACATGATTATACAACACCTTCAAAGACAGCATTAGAATACCTTGAACATCTTAAAGCGCCCCATAAAGAATTTGTATGGTTTGAAAATTCAGCCCATATGCCTATGATCGAAGAATGGAATAAATTTAGCGATGAGGTTTTAAGAGTATTTAAGAAATAATTATATAGGTTTAAATTGATGTCAAAAAATCTTTATTTTTATAAAGTGAGACATCATTTAGTTTTTAAACTATAGAAAACTATTGAATTTGAATATATAGGTGAAAAGTGTGAAAAAGGATAAGTTATATTTTAATATAAAGTTTCATAATATGGTAAAGTTATTAAAAGGTATATGTGTCATATGATACATATACCTTTTTTTATTTGTAGCAAATCCATCAATTGAGGAAAATACAATTGGCATTTTCAATGCTTTTAATATTGGCATGATAATTGCTTGTTATATAAAGTGAAGATGTGTAAAATTTGACTATAAACTAGAAGGGAGGATGGAAAGACTTAATATAAGACTTATTAATTGACCTTATAAATGATAAGAATACTATATGAAAGAAGGGACTATTATGGAAAAGTTAAAAAGACATATTGGAATTAATCTTATAAGTATATTTCTTGTATCAACCTCTCTTTTTATATATGAGATACTAATAACTAGAATGTTATCATCAATATTACAATATCACTTTGTATTTTTAACAACTTCTTTAGCGATTTTAGGTATTGGTATTGGAGGTTTAATAGTATATAAAATAAAGAAAAATTATAGTTATAGTGGATTGACTTTAGTTTTATCTCTATCATATTTAATTTGTATTTTACTTATATATAAAATGCCCTTTGTAAATTTCTTTGGTTTTTATTCTGTACTTTCAAGTATACCCTTTATAATCGGTGGAATGATATTGTCCTTAGTATTTTCAAAGCACAATAAAATCTCTAATAAGCTTTATTTCGCTGACTTATTAGGGTCAACCCTAGGTAGCATATTGCTTATTCCATTAATGGATAATTTGGGATTTATGGCTACAGTATTTTTCATAGGTTCAATGGGTCTATTGTCAACTTTATTATTTTCTATATGGGAAGGAATAAATAAAAAAACATATATATATGGAATTGTTTTTTTTATTCTTAGTATTTTATTAGTTGAAAGGAGTTTCCTACTAGGAATAGAAAAAAACTTTGTATCATACTTTACAAGTCCAATAACAAGCTTAGCATATACTAAGGAGCATATCGATGAGAATGTCAATATATCATATACCCAATGGAACTCCGTTGCCAGGACTGATGTATTAGAGATGAATAGTGACCATAAAACTATAATAACCGACGGTGGTGCCAGTGCTCCAATGATAAAGTTTAATGGAGATTTGAAAAGTGTAGAACATCTAAAAAAAGAAATAAATTACCTACCATTTTCTATTGGAAATAATAAAGAAACTTTAATTATTGGCTCAGGGGGTGGCAAGGATATACTGTTAGCCCTTTTAGGGAAAAGTAAAAATATTGATGGAGTTGAAATCAACTCTTCGACTGTTGATGCAGTTAAACATTTTAAAGAGTACAATGGAGATATTTATAACTATAAAGGGGTAAATAATTTTGTAGATGATGGTAGAAATTTTATTGAAAAGACTAATAAAAAGTATAATAATATCTACCTATCTATGGTTATGACCAATACGGCAAACAATGGAGGATTAAGTCTTTCGGAAAACTATATTTACACAAAGGAAGCCGTAAGGGAATACTTTGACCATCTAGAGGATGATGGATATCTTAGTTTTATGTTTCATGGGGCTCAAGATATGACTAGAGGAATAAATACAGCTATTGAAGTCCTTTTAGAACGGGGAATAAAAAAAGAAGAGTTAACTAATTACTTTGTAGCCATTAATAATATAACTAATTCAATGGGGGAAAAACATAGATCCCGAATAAGTATGCCAGTGGTAATATTTAAAAAAGTTCCCTTTAAAAATCAAGAATTAGATAGTATTTACAGGGAAATAATGAAACAAGATAGAGTAATAATGAACTTTCCAGGTCTTATGTCCATAGGGATTTATGAAGCTCTTAGTGAGAATACAATAGGTTTAGAAGAACTTTATAATAAGATTCCCTTTAATAGTAAACCAGCTATAGATGATAAACCTTTCTTCTATGACTTCGAGAAGGGAATTCCCGATTCGTTAAAGGGATTATTAATTACTGTATTTGTAGTGACAATTATATTGTTTGCTTACATTATTAAGAAAAAGTCTGTGTTAAAGCCTTCAATATATTTTGGATTAATTGGGGCGGGATTTATGTTAATTGAGATTCCCCTTATACAAAAGAGTATATTATTTTTAGGTAATCCATCAAGGTCCTTTAGTTATATATTATTTTCATTACTTCTAAGTTGTGGTATTGGAAGTTATTTAAGTAGTAAAAAAATATTTAAAACATCTATAAAAGATAGAAGAGTTATTTTTATCATAATCCCATTAATATCAGCTATACTATTAATCTTATTACCAAATGTAATTAATACATTTGTAGATGTTAGGGACATATATAAGTTAGCTATACTAACTGTTTTACTATTTCCCCTTGGATTTTTTATGGGAATGGCATTTCCCCAAGGAATAGCAAAACTTAGTGGTAAAGATGAAACCTATATACCCCTTATGTGGGGGGTAAATGGAGTGATGTCTGTAACAGGTTCAGTGATTGCCTTAGCAATTTCCATGATTTTAGGATTTACAGCTGCGATAGTAGTGGGAATAATCATGTATATATTAATATTTCTCTTTAAACTATAAAAAAATTATGGTTTACTGTTGACAAATAGAATGATGGATGATACATTATAAACAACACACCCCACGTGGGAGGGGGGTAAAGTTAGATTTTATAACTACAATTATTAAGGAGGGATAACATGATAAAAGAGAATTTAAAGATCAATGGTATGACCTGTGCATCCTGTGCTAATGCTGTTGAAAAAAGTGTAGCAAAGCTTAAAGGGGTTAAATCAGCAAATGTAAATTTTGCTACTGAAAAGTTAATGGTTAACTTTGATGATTCTAAATTATCATTAGATGATATAAAAGGGGCTGTGAATAAGGCGGGGTATAGTGCAGAAGATGATGTGGAATTAAGGGAGATAATAATTCCCATCGGAGATATGACCTGTGCATCCTGTGCTAAGGCTGTGGAAAAGTCAATAAATAAGTTAGAGGGAATAGAAGAGGTAAATGTAAACTTTGCAACCGAAAAGGCAACAGTTAAATATAATCCATATAAAAATAGAATATCTGAGATAAAAAATGCCATAACTAAGGCAGGCTATAAGCCTTTAGAAATAAGTGCTGGGGATCAAGTGGATGAAGAAAAAAATAGAAGAGAAAGGGAAATGAAAAACCTACTTAAAAAGTTTATAGTTTCAGCAGTTTTTTCAATACCTTTATTATATCTAGCTATGGGACATATGTTGGGATTTCCAATACCGGAAATAGTGGACCCATCCCACAATCCTGTTAACTTTGCTTTAGCTCAGTTAGTACTTACAATACCAGTTGCAATTGCTGGAAATAAATTTTACACTGGAGGGTTCAAAGCCCTTATAAGAAGAAGTCCTAATATGGATTCGTTGATAGCTATAGGTACATCGGCAGCTATACTTTATGGTATATATGGAACGGTAAAGATTTATGAAGGCAATCTCAAGTATGCCAATGACTTATACTTTGAAACTGCAGGGGTTATTATTACCCTTATCCTATTGGGGAAATATTTAGAATCAGTTTCAAAGGGAAAAACATCTGAAGCCATAAAGAAGCTTATGGGATTACAACCTAAAACGGCCATAGTTATTGAAGATGGAAAGGAAGTAACGATACCCATTGAAGAGGTGGAAGTTGGAGATATAATCCTTGTTAAACCGGGAGAGAAAATACCTGTTGATGGAGTGGTAATAGAGGGTCATACTTCAGTTGATGAATCAATGCTCACAGGGGAAAGTATTCCAGTTGAAAAGGAAGAAGGAAGCAAGGTAATAGGTGCAAGTATAAATAAAAATGGAACTATAAAGTTTAAAGCAAGCAAAGTAGGCAAAGATACTGCTCTTGCCCAAATTATAAAATTAGTAGAAGATGCCCAAGGATCTAAGGCGCCTATAGCAAAGATGGCCGATGTTATATCAGGATATTTTGTTCCAGTGGTAATAGTTATAGCTATATTATCAGGTTTAGCATGGTATTTCTTAGGTGGAGCTACAGGTATATTTGCCCTTACAATTTTCATATCAGTATTGGTAATAGCATGTCCTTGTGCTTTGGGATTGGCAACACCTACTGCTATAATGGTTGGAACAGGAAAAGGAGCAGAACATGGAGTACTAATTAAAGGTGGGGTTCCTCTAGAGACAAGTCATAAGATAGAAACAATAGTGTTTGATAAAACTGGAACTATAACCGAAGGAAAACCAGAGGTTACCGACATAGTTATGGCAAATGAATATAATAAAGATCAACTATTATCCCTAGCCGCCTCTGCAGAAAAGAGTTCGGAGCATCCTCTAGGAGAGGCAATAGTTAGAGCTGCTGAAGATAAAGGATTAGAATTTAAAAAAGTAGATAATTTTCAGGCTATACCAGGACACGGAATAGAAGTTAACATTGAAGGCAAAGATATATTACTCGGCAATAAAAAATTAATGGATGATAGAAATATAAAGATCAGTTTACAGGATTCATCCGATAGACTTGCCAATGAAGGGAAGACTCCTATGTTTATAGCTATAGACAATAATTTAGCAGGTATTATAGCGGTGGCTGATGTAGTAAAGGAAAGTAGTGAAGAAGCTATAAGACGATTACACGATATGGGAATAGAAGTAGCTATGATTACAGGGGATAATAAAAGAACTGCGGAGGCTATAGCAAAACAAGTGGGAATAGACATAGTATTAGCAGAAGTTTTACCTGAAGACAAAGCTAGTGAAGTTAAAAAACTTCAAGACCAGGGTAAGAAAGTAGCCATGGTTGGAGATGGAATAAATGATGCTCCTGCACTTGCCCAATCTGATGTGGGAATGGCAATAGGATCAGGAACCGATGTTGCTATGGAATCCGCTGATATAGTCCTTATGAAAAGTGATATTTTAGATGTTGTTACTGCTATACAATTGAGTAAAGCCACAATAAGAAACATAAAACAAAATCTATTCTGGGCATTTGCCTATAATACAGCGGGAATACCATTGGCAGCAGGGCTACTATATATATTTGGCGGTCCAAAGTTAAACCCAATGTTTGCGGCAGCAGCCATGTCACTAAGTTCAGTATCTGTATTGACCAATGCTTTAAGACTAAAAGGATTCAAACCATCTAATAAATAACAATACAAGGAGGTGAAATAAGGTGAAGAAAATAATAAAAATTAATGGAATGTCCTGTGGACATTGTGTAGGTCATGTTGAAACTGCTCTAAAGGATATATGCGGAGTTAAATCTGTAGATGTTAATTTAGAAAATCAAAGTGCATCTGTTGAATTGGCCAATGATGTTGAAGATAGTAAGTTTAAAGAAGCAATAGAAGAAGCAGGTTATGAGTATATTTCAGTAGAATAATTAGAAAAATATCTTGGTTTTAAAACCAAGATATTTTTCTAATTATTATTCTTCTAGTTTTACTTCATCTAAAGCTTTTTCAGCAAATTCGGTGTTAACTATCTCTTCATAAGGAGCTCTTTTATCTAACTGTCCTGCCATCTCCATTATTTTCATCATATGATTTAATCCCTCTTCAGTTAAAACAGGATTAGGTCTCCAAGTATCCTGTTCTTTATATCTGCCAACTAAAGTTGTTAATACATCTAAATCAGCATCTGGGAATTGGGGTTGTAATGCCTTTGCTACTTCCTCATCGGAGTGGGATTTAACCCAAAGCATACCTTTGTAGATTGCATTTGTAAAGCTTTGAATGACATCTGGATTTTCTTCTAGATAGCTTTTAGTAGTACTGTAGCAGGTATAAGGGATATATCCTCCTTCTTTACCAATTGAAGCAACTATATGACCTTTACCTTCTTTTTCAAGTAATGTTGCAGTTGGTTCAAATAATGTTACATAGTTATTGGTATGATACCAACGCCTTTAAACCTAGATATATCAATGGTTTTGATTTCTGGGGTATTTCTATTTTTACTCTATAGTACTATTTAATTGATTTAAGCTTTGAAATATCGGATCAGTTACTCACAACTTAGTTTCTTGTAATTTTCCTTACTTTACTCTTCTTATAATAACTTCTTCATGTTTTTTAACTTCTTCTTCTATTTCGTTTAGCTTTTCAGAGTTCTGTTTATATCCATCAAATAGAGCATCAAGCTTTTGACCATGGTCATTTTCAATTTTAATTACTGTTTTTTTAATATCACTAACTTCAGTTTTTAAACCCTTAACCTCAGTTTTTAAATCCTTAACTTCAGATTTAAACTCTGTAAACTCACTATACATTTTTTCCATTAAATTAAATATTTTTTCATTATCCATAGTATCATCCTTTCAATAGTTATCATAGCCTAATTATATCATATAAATATTCTTGTCGATATAAATATTTATATATAGTTATACCAACGGTTTTAATTTTAAGTGTATCTCTAGATTAAACTCATCTCTTCCGGCATCCTTATCCTTTGTATATATAACTTCATCTACAATAGTTTTCAAGAACTCATTTCTCTGTTTAGCTTCTAGATTATGATATAGTTCCTCTAAGAATTTAATATTATCATTGATTCTAGGTATAATATTATTTTCTAAATTTTTATCCTCTTGTATTTTTGATAATTTTATTTTTAAATCTTCTATATCATTTGTAACAGTAGCAATTTTATTTGATAAGGTATTCATTCTATCTAAGAAAGTATCATTATCATATATACCTTGTTCGAGTAAATCATACAGTTTTTCTTTCTGGTTAGATAGGGTATTAAGTTGTTTAATCTTGGTTTGTATTGTACCACTTATTACTTTAGAAGCAGTAGAGTCCATATTTTTTTTCTCATGTTTAAATTCAAATTGTATTCTTTTTAATTCCTTTAAAACAGAGTCCAGTAGACGATCTTCTATTAAATAAATATAACTGGATTTTACTTTACCACAGTTTTTATAACATCTAATACTATCGGACTTATTTTTACAGGTTCTTATAGTCATTGTATTACCACAACCGCCACATTTTATTAAACCAGCTAAGGGGTTTCTGAGTTTTTTATTTGAATGAACCCTTGGGTTGTTTCTTTTTCTAGCAAATTTTTGAGCCTTTTTAAAAGTTTCTTCACTAATTATAGCCTTATGTTTACCTTCGTATATTTTCCAGTCTTTCATATCTTGAAGTTTAGATGTTTTATTTCCTTCCTTATCATATTTAAACTTTTTTTTACCCCACACTACCTTGCCAGTATATACAGGATTTTTTAATATTGTTCTAATAGTAGTTTTATCCCAGTTTAAATTATTATTGGCAGTAGGGATTTTATTATCTATTAGATATTTAGCAATCTTGCTATCACCAAAATTTTGATTTACATATAGGTTAAATATCAGTTTGACTACATTAGCTTGAGTTTCATCGATTACCAGTGTTTTATCTTTTTTTTCATAACCAAAGGGAGCTAAGGAAGCTATATAATTTCCTTCTTGAAGACTTTTCATTCTTCCACGGAAAAGTCTTTTCTTTATGATCTTTAATTCTCTTCTAGACATAAAGGCTTCGAATTCAGTATACTCTTCATCAAATTCATTGTCCAGGTCATAAACTTTAACTGGAGTAATTATCTTAGTATTATATTCCTTAAAGGTTTCGAGGATGAGTCCCTGCTCCCTCATATTGCCCCTGCCAAGTCTATCTATATCCATACATAGAACAGCATCATATTTACTGTCTTCCACTTCTTGCAGCAACTCAATCATCTTAGGCCGTCTAGCTATAGATTCCCCTGAAACAACTTCCTCTTTTATATCTAATATATTATAATTATGTTTTTGAGCTAAAGCCAGTAGTGTTGTCTTATGCCTACTTAGAACTTCTTCTATAGACATATTTTCTTCAGCTCTCGATTTTCTTAAGTAAATACATATATTCATAGAATCACCTTTCATTTATTAGCTATTAATAATATTATACAGTATTATCCATATGTAAGGCAATTTATGTTTTAGATGGTGAGCTTCAAATCAATAATATTAACTTTTATATTTAAAAAAGTCACAGAGGAAAATGTCGAAAGATGATGAATGAAAATTGAAGGAGTTGTCATGTTTTGGTAGAAATCATTATAATATGTGCCTGAATTAATAAAGAATTAAAATAAACTCAGATATTTATATGAAAAGAATGTTATATATAGAAAAGTATTAGCGACATAATTAGTCATTAAATGTGATTATTAAGAAGCATTAGGGACATAAAATAGACGGAAATATTTGAGTTAGGCGACAGAATTAATTAGTTTTTTGCAAAATTTTCTTATATTGATTTAATAATATAAGAAAAGGAATGATATATTTGAATTTGTGGGGTGATTAAAATAGAAGAATTAAAACCAAACGAAAAAGAGAAAGAAGTTTTATTATTATTTTATAATAGATTCTATGATTTATATGAAGAAGTTGTAAATGATGATTTTATTAACAATGATGCTAGAATAAGATTTTATAAACTAAGAGAATCATTTTCGATATATAAAGAATTATTGAGTTATGAGCCTATTAAAGAATACATTAATTGGATGAAAAAAGGTGGACGACCTCATTTTGAAGGGATAATTGCAGATGATCTATTTAGTTTTATAAGAAATTTACTATTACACTTCCCTATTTTTGATACATGGGATGAAGTTTATATAAATAAGAACTTAGCCACGTGGAGTAAAGTGGGACAAATAAATAAATTTCTAACTAAAAGTATTAAAAGAAAAATCGATGGTAAAGGCACGGTGAAATATAGAATATGGGAAGAAAAAAGAAAAAAATGACATATTTTTGTATTAATTTTCCCGAAAAATATGATGATACAAATATTTACTTAAAGGATATAATAGCAGAAGAAGTTGGAATAAAATTTTGCATGACATTAATGAGAGCGATACTAGATACTCAGGTAGAGGATTCAGAAATACCAGATATAAAAATAATGTCTCAAGTATATTTACCGGTAAAAAACAGATAGTATCTGAAACTGTATAAATTCCAATCTGTTTAAGTATTACATATTGGAGCGGTATATGATAACGCTTTTGATTAATGTATAATGGCAATTTCCATTAATTCTATCGCCTAACAGAGTGTTCCCAACATCCATCAATATTTGGGATTCGTCTTTGTGAGAGCTGATGAACGTCGTGAACATTCGGAACGTTAGGCGAAATTAAACTTAGGGAGGAGTTTTCGTGAGTTTGTTAAGAGATATACAATTACAAGCTGTATCTTCAAATAATAAAATTACAGATTTATTACGAAAGTGTAAAATTTTAGCAGCTAGACTGGGGAATAAAGACTTTGAAGAATGGATTGAAAGAGAACTAAATGGTTATAAGTCAAAAGAGCAATTACCAAGCTATAGACTGATTAGAGGAGTAGAATCAAAAGGTCATTTTAGTGGTTATTTTGGTAGCGGTCTAAGAAATGCTAGCATTCCACCCTCTTGTATTGCTGACAAAAAGGTGAGAGAACATCTTACAACTGGATATTTTACACAAAGTATTAGTGTATATGAAGAGTTACTAACAAAAGATAATGAAGGATCTTTTAGAGTACCATGGCCTTCAGACTTAGTCTCTATTTTGGGACAAAAGATATATGAAGATATGAACTGCATGCAAGCTTGGAAAGTAATACCTAGTGGTATAATTATTAAGCTTATAGATAGTGTTAGAAATCGCATTTTGTCATTTGTGCTTGAAATCGAGAAAGTAAATCCTGAAGCTGGGGAAGCTGCTATTAATTCTGAGCCTATACCACAGAAAAGTGTAAGTCAAATTTTCAACACTCATATTTATGGTAGTATAGGTAGTTATGCTTCAGGGAATCAAAATTCACATCAAACACTTGAAGTTAATATTTATAGAGATTTAGGTGGATTAAAATCAGAATTAAAAAAGCTTGGTATTGATGAATATGACATTAAGAACTTAGAAAAATCTATGTTAGAGGATAAGAAGAAAGGAGAAGAAGGAATAGGTAAGAAAACTGCAACTTGGTTATCAAAAATGATTAAAAAGGCAGCTAATGGCACTGTTAAAATATCAGTGAAGACTGCTAGTCAAATAATTCCGAAACTGATAGGTAATTACTTGGGGATGTAGTGCGGTGTTTGTCAAGTAAGTTGTCGCATTTAATTTGAAAAAGGTATAATTTCTTCGTTCCCGATTCGCCATTGACATGGAGCCTCTACATACATGGATTTTGTACCTGTAGGCAGATGTAAATAGAGG
>NZ_JBAKFX010000067.1:0-16503 GCF_037577855.1 Dethiothermospora halolimnae
TGCTTGCCAAAGTGCTGAATACTTCGCCTATGGTGCAATAAAAAAGAAAGAAAAGTGGAAGAAAATACATCTAAAAAAGATGATAAAAATATTTCTGATTTACAAGATAGAATAGAAAAAATAGAAAGTTATTTTAATAGAAGGAGGGGCCCTATTTTTCCAAGAAGATTTTGAGCATAAAAAATCCCCTTTTATATTTGACAAAATTTCAATAAGTGTATACAATTGGTTTTAAATAAATTACAAATAAAAGGGGATTAATATGAGATATATAATAAAGGGGAAAGAAGTTTATACTGATAATGAGATAATTAATAATGGTTGTGTAATCATAAAGGAAGGATTAATAGAAGATATATCCACAAAAGGATATGAAGATTCTATGATAATAGATATGGAGAAGTACAAGATATTACCTGGTCTTATAGACAGTCATATACATGGTGCCAATGGATACGACACTATGGACTGTACTTATAAGTCATTAAATGAGATTTCTAAATATTTAGCTAAAAATGGGGTAACATCTTTTTTACCTACAACAGTAACATCAAGCTTAGATAAAATAAAATTGGCCACTGAAAATATTGCATATAGCAAGGAAAAGGGGACAGAAGGAGCGGGCATCATAGGTTCATATATAGAGGGCCCATATATATCTCAGAAATATAAGGGAGCCCATCCTAAGGAATTTATAAGGGATATAAGTATTGAAGATATAAAGTTATTGTTAAAAAGCTCCAACGATACCATTAAAGTTGTGGCATTAGCACCAGAAAAAAAAGGAGCTTTAGAATTAATAGACCTATTAACTAGTAAGGGAATAAAGGTTTCATTAGGTCATAGTAATGGAACTTTTGACATTACTGAAAAGGCCATATCAAAGGGAGCTACAATAGGAGTACATATTTTTAACGGAATGAGGGGTCTTCATCATAGGGAACCGGGGATATTAGGTTCTATTTTAACTAATGAAAATATCTACGGAGAATTAATATCCGATACTATACATGTACATCCTAAAGCTATGGATATATTGATTAAATCTAAAGGAGCAGATAAGGTATATTTAATAAGTGATTGTATGATGGCAGGGGGGCTAGATGATGGAGAATACAACTTAGGAGAACTAAAAGTCACTGTAAAGGATTCTATGCCTAGACTCAGTAATGGAAGCTTAGCAGGAAGTACATTAAAACTTATAGATGGAGTAAAAAACATGGTGGAAATTTTGGGAATTAACCCCATAGATGCAGTAAATATGGGAAGTTTAATACCAGCTAGAGCTTTGGGGATAGAAGATAAATATGGTAGTATAACAAAAAATAAAAGGGCAGATATAACTATAATAGATGATAATTGGAATGTTGTTATGACAATCGTAGATGGAAAGGTAGTATATAAGAAT
Source organism: Dethiothermospora halolimnae (assembly GCF_037577855.1). Classification (NCBI taxonomy): domain Bacteria; kingdom Bacillati; phylum Bacillota; class Tissierellia; order Tissierellales; family Thermohalobacteraceae; genus Dethiothermospora; species Dethiothermospora halolimnae. The sequence goes on from NZ_JBAKFX010000067.1 coordinate 1,409, forward strand.
ACATAATAAAATCTAATATATTTTAATTATATAAATAATAGAAAGGAGTATTAAAATTATAAGCTAATATTAGCTTATAATTTTAATACTCCTTATTTTATATTTTAAGTTAAAAATCTATCGCTTTACATATATACCCCGTTCAAAAACTTCAGTAATTTCTTTGACATCAGAGGTTGTACTAAGTAGAAGCATAAGTTTAATTTTAGCTTTAGGTCCCGGTAAGTTAGGTCCAAATATAGCCCCTAGATCCTTTAAAGTTTTTCCTCCACCGGGATAACCATAGGAGTCTAAAACCCTTCCTTTAGGACATCTTGATACTATAACCACTGGGATATTATTATCTATGGCTCTCTTTATACCATTTAACATTTCTGGAGCAACATTACCCCGTCCGAAAGCTTCAATAACCAGACCTTTAGCACCATTATCTATAGAAAAATTAATTAAATCCGAATTCATACCAGCAGTACATTTTAATAAAACAACGTTTGGTTCTATTTTTTTAGTATTAATGTGATCATGGGTAGTTATATCTCTATAAAATATTACTTCGTCATTATCCACTACACCTAAAGGACCAAATTGAGGGGATTTAAATGTATCCACCGTTAAAGTATTAGTTTTAATGGCCTCAGATGCAGCATTAACCTCGTTATTCATAACTACTAATACACCTTTATTTCTTGCATTTTTAGATGATGCAGTGGAAATTGCTGCAGAAAGATTACTAGGACCATCATAACCTAATTCCGAACTATTTCTCATGGCACCTACTACTACTATTGGTTTTTCACTTTTTACAGTTAGATCTAGTAGATAAGCTGTCTCTTCCAACGTATCAGTACCATGGGTAACAACAACCCCTGTAATATCATCCCTTGAAATGGTTTTCCTAACCAGCAAAGATAATTCCATCATTTTTTCTGGAGTCATATGGGGGCCAGGAAGTTTTCCGTAGTTTATTATTTCTATATCAGTAAATTTTTCAATATTTGATACCATTGCCATTATCTCTTCACTTGATAGTGCAGGGATAGCAGCATTTATTCTAGGATCTACTTTCATTGATATGGTTCCGCCGGTAAAAATAACTGCTATTTTATTATCCAAAATTAAGACCTCCTATTCAATATAAAAAATTTTCGATTTTTCACCACTTTTAATTGTACCATATATCTTATACAAATACACTGAAAATGAGGTTAAGAATAATTAATATATGATATAAGTTATATAGAAAAAAGCACAAAAAAAGGACAAGAAAGAAACGGTCTTTCTTGTCCATCCTAATAAGGATACAAAGTATCGTTCAAAAGGGGTATTAGGAATAGAGATCATAAATTTGAGGTTAATAGTGGGATAACCACATCTTTATTATAGCAAAATACGACAAAATACGCAAGGGTTTTTGTGAAAAAATATCATAAAATGTCGAAATGATATTTTGTGAACCAAATAAATTAAATAATCTTAAATTATCACTAGCCATTTTCAACTAAAATGAGTACAGGGAAATTCATTTCTTGATATGCCGATTTAGAAAAATAGATGTAGTATAAAAATAAAATTATTACAAATAGTGATTATAATATAAAAGAAACTTTTAAGATTAGACTTTTTTATATATAATTAAGTTAATGTGTCATTTATTTTAAATATATGGGCTGAGGAGGCATTTAAAATGGATTTATCGGTAAAAAAAGCAATTGAGAATTTATCTGCCAATGGATTTAATACCAGATTTTTTGATAATATGTATGAGTTAAAGGCTCAACTACTGAATGAAATTTCAAGCAAGGATACAATTGGTATTGGGGGGTCTATGACAGTTTATAATATGGGATTACATAATGATTTAATAAATAGGGGAAATGATGTATATTGGCATTGGCTTGTAGACCCTGAGAGAAGAAATGATATAAGAAATAAGGCTAAAGAAGCTAATATATATATATCAAGTAGTAATGCTATTACAGAAGATGGAAAGTTAATAAATATAGATGGAGTGGGAAATAGGGTAGCTTCTATGTTTTATGGACATGATAATATATATATAATTGCCGGTGTAAATAAGATAGTTAAAGATTATAATAGTGGTATAGATAGAATTAAAAATATAGCCTGTCCTAAAAATGCTGAAAGGTTAAACCTAGATACACCATGTAGACATACAGGAATATGTAACGATTGTAGAGCAAAGGATAGGATGTGTAGAGTAACAGTGACTATTGATAAAAATCCCATGGGTGGAAATATCAATGTTTACTTAATAAATGAAGAGCTAGGATATTAGAAGAGGTGATTTTATGGAAGTATATTTAGATAATAGTGCCACTACTAAACCAAGAAAAGAAGTGATTGATTCAATAAATTATATGTTAAATGAAGCCTATGGAAATCCTTCATCCCTTCATAGAATGGGATTAGAAGCTGAAAAAAAAATAAATGAAAGTAGAAATATTATATCCAAGTTTTTAAAAGTAAATTCAGAGGAGATATATTTTACGTCAAGTGGGACAGAAAGTAATAATATGGCAATACAAGGGTTGGTTAATAGATACTTAAAAAGAGGGAAACATATTATTACTACTAAAATAGAACATTCATCGATACTGAATATTTTTAAATATTATGAAGGTATGGGTTTTAAAGTAACATATATAGATGTAAATGAAGATGGATTAATAAATTTACAACAATTGCAGGATGCCATTGCAGAGGATACCATTTTGGTATCAGTAATGATGGTTAATAATGAAGTGGGTACTATACAGCCTATAAAAAAGATAAAAGACATAATAAATAAATATAATAAAAATATTAAATTACATGTAGATGGAATACAAGCAGTTGGGAAAATACCAATTAACTTAAAAAAAATGGGTGTAGATACATTTTCATTTAGTGGACATAAAATCCATGGGCCTAAAGGAATTGCTGGGTTATATGTTAAAAAAGGTACTAACATCAATCCTATTGTATTTGGTGGAAAACAGGAAAAGGGATTAAGATCGGGAACAGAAAATACTCCTGGAATAGTTGGTATAGGAAAAGCTGTGGAAATGCTTAATGATAATTTTGAAAATGAGATAGAAAGTATCATTAATGTGAAAAAATATTTTATTAATGGGGTAAAAAATAATATAGAAGATATAAAAATAAATAGTTTCATAGATGAAAGGGGAGCTCCCCATATTTTGAGTATAACCTTCAAAGGAACTAGAGGAGAGGTTTTACTTCACTATTTAGAGAGACATAAAATTTATGTCTCAACTGCATCGGCATGTACATCAAATGATAAAGGAAAAAGTCATGTGCTGAAGGCATTGGGATTAAGGGATAATGAAATAGAAGGAACAATTAGATTTAGTTTTTCCTATTTAAATACAAAAAAGGAAATAGATTATGTTATAGAAAAGTTAAAGGATTCTGTAAAAGACATAAGAAAAATAATTAAGAGGTGATATATTTGGATAGAGTAGTAAGTGTAAGTTTTGGAGAGATAATATTAAAAGGTGCTAATAGATCATTTTTTGTTAACAAACTTATGAAACATATAAGAAGAGTAACTAGAGAGTTTGGTAGTCCAAGGGTATATAAAGGCCATGGTAAAGTTTTTATAGAAGTTAATGAAGAAAATATTGACGATATCGTAAATAGGGTTAAAAAGGTATTTGGCATTGTTTATGTGAGTCCTTGTTATAGGATAGGTAAAGAAGTAGAAGAAATAGAAAAGTATTCCCTATTGGCAACTAAAGAGGCCAAGAAAAACAGAGATATCAATACTTTTAAAGTAAAATGTAAAAGAGTAGATAAAAACTTTCCAATAAAGTCCATGGAAATGGCTAGAGAATTGGGAGGAAAGATATTAAATGAAATAGAGGATATAAGTGTAGATGTACATAACCCGGATTTATATGTTTATGTGGATATAAGAAGTGATTATTGTTATATATACACAGAAAGGGTTAAGGGATATGGAGGTTTACCCCTTGGGACCAATGGCAAAGGGTTATTATTACTTTCTGGAGGGATAGACAGTCCAGTGGCTGGATTTATGATAGCAAAAAGAGGTGTGGCTATAAATGCAATACACTATCATAGTTATCCCTTTACCAGTGAAAGGGCTGAAGAAAAGGTTAAAAAATTAGCAGAGATATTGTCTATATATTGTGGGGAATTTAATATTTATAGTGTTAATATATTAGATATTCAAAAAGAGATAAATGAAAAATGTCCCGAAGATGAGATGACAATATTATCAAGAAGATTTATGATGAAGATAGCTGAAAGGATAGCCAGGGAAAATGACATAGATGCCCTTATAACTGGAGAAAGCTTAGGTCAAGTGGCAAGTCAAACAATGAAAGGACTAAATGTTACAAATTCAGCTGTAGATATACCAATATTTAGACCCCTTATAGGTATGGATAAAACTGATATAATAGAAATATCTAGGGACATTGAAACCTATGAAACTTCAATTTTACCCTTTGAAGATTGCTGTACTGTATTTTTACCTAAGCATCCTGTAACTAGACCTAGACTAGAAGATATAGAAGAATCAGAAAGATTATTAGATGTGGAAGGACTTATTGATAATGCAGTAAAGCAGATGGAGAAAATAACGGTGAAACCGTAGAATAAAGAATAGAGAATAAAGAATAGATAAGGTACAAAGTGGCCAGAGGCCACTTTATTTTTTTATATAATGAAATTTTACTACCGAAGGGAGTAAAATAACAATATCTATTCTCTATTCTCTATTCTTTATTATTTAACTAAAAATACCATTGACACATAACATTAACCTATGATAAAGTTTACAGATATTAAGAAAAAGTAACAAATAACAAAGAAATATGAATAAAAAGACATAAAGTGATAAGGAGGGATAATAGTGAAAAGAGAAGGTTTTGGATCAAAGTTTGGAGTCTTGGCAGCGGCAGCAGGTTCAGCAATAGGATTGGGTAATATATGGAAGTTTCCCTATATAGCAGGAGAAAATGGTGGTGCAGCATTTATATTTTTATACTTGTTTTTTATATTACTATTAGGTGTACCTTTAATGGTTTCAGAGCTTGTTATAGGTAGAAAGGGCCAATCCAACGTAGTAAGAGCATTTAAAAAATTAGCTCCTAATACAAAATGGCACTATACAGGAATACTGGGAGTATCAACAGCTTTCATTTTATTTTCTTTTTATTCTGCGGTGGCAGGCTGGATATTTGCATATGTAAGTAGATCCATATCTGGGGATTTAATATCAATATCACCAGATAAGTTGGGAAGTTATTTTAATGGTATAATAAGTTCTAATATAGAGCCTCTAATTTGGCAGTTTATAGTTATAGCCTTCACAGCTTTTATAGTTATAGCTGGAATTAAGAAAGGGGTAGAAAAATATAGTAAAATATTAATGCCTGTTTTATTTGGTCTTTTAGTAATATTGGCGGTACGTTCGGTAACACTAGAAGGAGCATCAAAGGGAATAGAATTTTTATTTAAACCTGACTTTGCTTCTTTGACTGGAAAGGGAATCTTAGAAGCATTGGGACATGCTTTTTTCTCATTAAGTTTAGGAATGGGTACCTTAGTGACCTATGGTAGTTATATAAATAAAAAGGAAAATCTACAGACAATGGCACTACAGATTACAATGGCAGATACACTTATAGCCTTGATAGCTGGATTAGTTATTTTTCCGGCAGTTTTTGCCTATGGATTTCAGCCAGATCAAGGACCAGAGCTCATATTTATAACTTTACCAGCTGTATTTAAAGAAATGCCACTAGGTGGAATATTTCAATCATTATTTTTTGTTTTAGTAGGTATCGCAGCATTAACATCCACTATTTCTTTATTGGAAATCATAGTATCCTATTTTACAGAAGAATATAAAATTTCTAGAAAAAAAGTGACGATAATAGTTTCATTTATAATATTTCTTTTGGGAATCCCAAACACATTATCTTTTGGAATTTTAGAAAATGTTAAATTATTTGATAAAACAATCTTTGATTTATTTAATTTTAGTGTATCAAATGTAATGTTACCTCTAGGAGGGCTATTGATAGCTTTATTTGTAGGTAAAGTTTGGGGAACGAAAAATGCTATTAATGAAGCAACCAATGATGGAAAAATTGATTTTCCATTGGCTAAAGGTTATACAATAATAATAAAATATATAGCTCCTGTGGCTATAATAATAATATTACTATATTCCACTGGAATATTATAAAAAACTATAGGGTACAAATTTGTACCCTATAGTTTTTTATATTTTTTGCTTATTCCATTTTTTTTAAAAGTTTGCATAAAAGTCGATATAACTAAATAATATATATTAAGGCTTGGACATATATGGATATAAATAATATTTTAGTGATATTGACAAAAAATATCAGTATGTTACAATTAAATTGACAGTTGTGTCAATAAAGGAGGGATCTATTTGCCTAAGATTGTAAATTATATAGAAAGAAAAGAAGAAATTGCCAAGGAATCAATAAAAGTTTTTATAGATAAGGGGTATTATGAAACAAAATTATCTGATATAGCTAATAAATGTGGAATAGGAAGGACTACGTTGTATCAGTATTTTAAGAATAAAGATGAAATATTTAAGTATGCAATAAATCATACTATTGATAGTATGAGAGATAGTTTTGAAAAAATATTAGAGAATTCTAATCTGACTTTTATAGAAAAAATAAAAAAAATTATATATAGTTTAGCAAAGGAATATAAGTATAACAATAGTATAATCATATTTATAGAATTGTGGCTTATATTAAAACGGGAAAATAAAACAATAGGGGAAGAAATACAAAACAGGTCATTGGAAATAAGAGAATTGTTTAAAGAGTTAGTTTCCCATGGGATAAAAGCTAATGAAATAATAAAAGTCGATTGTGATAGCATGGGGAATACATTATATGCATTGGTGGAATCTTTTGTACTTCAGTTATCATTAAATGATGATTTTAATATTGATGATCATTTAAATAATGTTGATATATTGATAGATGGATTAAGGAAATAATTTTTTTAAAATTTTATTGACATATATGTCGATAAAAATATTAATTATTAAAAAGAGGGGGATTAATATGAAGTCAGCTAAACAGCTTATTGGTTCAGTGATGTTAAAAGAGGGTTTAAAGTATTTAGAAAAGGATCCAATAAAGAATATACCCAAGTTAATGAATTGGGCAGATAGATTAATAACTGAGGAAAATCATAGGGAAACATTAGAGTCATTTAAGGAAATATGGGATAATCCCGATAATAATTGGCACAAATTTATAGAAAGATTATTTACTGAGATCCATCCCAACGTAAGGAACAAATTTATTATGAATTTTTTTATAAACTCAAGTGTACTAGGACTTCCTCTAGCTAAAAAATTAAAAAAGAAACATGATTGCAATATACCATGGGCAATACTAATGGATCCAACAGCTGCATGTAACTTAAAGTGTAAAGGTTGTTGGGCGGCAGAATATAATAAGACAGATTCTATGGATTATGAGCTATTAGATCGTATTATTACTGAAGGAAAAGAATTAGGGACATATATGTATATATACTCAGGTGGAGAACCGTTAGTGAGGAAAGATGATCTCATTAAACTAGCAAAGGAACATGATGATTGTATGTTTTTAGCCTTTACAAATGCCACCTTAGTTGATGAAGATTTTGCTAAAAAGTTACAAGATGTAGGGAACTTTGCTTTAGCAATAAGTGTAGAGGGATTTGAGAAATCTACTGATATGAGGCGAGGTGAAGGTACATATAATAAGGTTATGGATGCTATGAAGATACTTAGGGAATATGGCATAGGCTTTGGTTTTTCCACTTGTTATCATAGGGAAAATACAGAGGATATTGGTTCAGAAGAATATATAGACTTTATGGTAGAAAAAGGTTGTATGTTTGGCTGGTACTTTACATATATGCCCCTTGGTAAAGATGCAATTTTAGAGCTCTTAGCTAAGCCAGAGCAAAGAGAATTTATGTACCATAGGGTTAGAGAGATGAGAGAAGAGAAGCCTATATTTGTTATGGATTTTTGGAATGATGGTGAATATGTGGAGGGGTGCATAGCTGGAGGTAGAAATTATCTTCATATAAATGCCAGTGGAGATGTGGAGCCTTGTGCCTTTATACATTATTCTAATGTGAATATTAAGGATGTAAGTCTATTAGAGGCACTAAAATCTCCAATATTTAAAGAATACAAAAAGGGTCAACCATTTAATGATAATCATTTAAGACCATGTCCTTTATTGGATAATCCTGATAGGTTAAAAAAAATGGTAAATAAATCGGGGGCTAAGTCAACCCAACCTATAGATAAAGAATCGGTGGAGGAATTAACAGATAAGTGTCAAATGGTATCAAAAAACTGGGCTAAGAAAGCGGAAGTACTCTGGAAAGAAAGAGCTGAAAAGAAGAAAAAAATGAGATTATAGAATATTAAACAAGAACAAAGGTGCCAAAGGTGTCTTTGTTCTTTTATTATGTTTAAATAATCCCAAGCTACATATACTAAGGGATATAGAAACTAAAAAAAGTAATAAATGGTGGTTAAATATGAAAAGAAGAAAAATTATAAAAGAAGATTATCCAATAAAAGGTATAAAATTAAAATATCAATTGGAAGAAAATATCAAGATATTTAAGGATATATTTAAAAATGATAGCACCATTAAATTTAGACAAATTAAAAGTAAGTCCTGTAGCAAATTGAAGTGTTGTATTATATTTGCAGATGGTATGACTAATAGAGAAATAATAAATGACAGTATAGTCAGTCCAATAACCAATAGTACTATAAATCATATTACATCTTATAAAAATTTAATAGATATAATAATTGATGAAGGAATCATATCAGACCATGTAGAGAGATTAGAGAGTATAGAAAAACTAGTAGAGGCATTATTATCTGGGGATTCTATTTTATTATTTGATAAAGTTAATGAAGGTGTAACTGTAGATACTAAGGGATGGAAAACTAGAGCCTTAGATGAGCCTCCCACGGAAAGAATAGTTAGGGGACCTAGGGAAGGTTTTACAGAATCTATTGTTGTTAATACCTCTTTAATAAGACGAAGGATAAAAAATTCTGATTTGAGATTTGTTTTTAGAGAAATAGGAAAACGAACAAAAACTCAAGTGAGTATTTGCTACATAGAAGGGATAGCCAATGAAAAGATAGTGGAGGAGGTATTTAAAAGAATAGATAATATAGATATGGATAGTATATTGGAATCGGGATATATAGACGAATTAATTAGAGATGCTCCTTTTTCCCCTTTTAAAACTATTAATTATACAGAAAGACCAGATGTTGTTGCGGGAAAAATATTAGAGGGAAGAGTAGCTATACTATGCGATGGGACTCCTATAGTATTAACTTTACCTTTTTTGTTTATGGAATACTTTCAAGTAAATGAAGATTATTATTCTGGATATATTTTTTCCTCCATAAACAGACTTTTAAGATATTTAGCATTTTTTATCTCTACCAGTATACCAGCTATTTATGTGGCTCTTATAACCTCTCATCAAGAGATGATACCAACACCACTACTTTTAAGTATTAGTTCCGCTAGAGAGGGAGTTCCTTTTCCTACTATTTTTGAAGCATTAGTCATGTTATTGGTATTTGACTTAATAAGGGAGGGGGGATTAAGATTACCGGAACCTGTGGGAACAACTGTAAGTATAGTGGGCGCTTTAGTATTGGGAGAAGCAGCAGTATCGGCTAAAATAGTAAGTGCACCTATAGTTATAGTTACGGCAATAACAGGTATAACAACATTTCTTATATATAAAATGACAGGAGCCCTTATTATAATAAGAACGATATTTTTATTATTAACCGCTGTTTTAGGACTATACGGATATATATTTGGAGTTATAGGCGTGGTGATACACTTAATGTCCATAAGATCCTTCGGTATTCCATATATGATTAATGTAGGATCAATAAATAAGCAAGATTTAAAGGATACGGCCATAAGGGCACCTTGGTGGTTTATGTATTATAGACCCAAATTACTTTCTAGTAAAAATGCTATAAGAAGGCCCTATGCATACAAAAGGAGAAGTAAATAATATGAAAAGAAGTTTTAAAATATTTATTATTATGATATTAAATATAGCATTACTTTCCGGTTGCTGGAATTACAAAGAAATAAATGAACTCCAAATTGTTACGGGAATGGCTATAGATAAAGTTAATGATAAATATAAAGTGACTTTTGAAGTTATAAAACCAAAAACAGGTAAAGAAATGGATATAGAGCCAGCCTATATAACAATGACCGATGACACCATATTAAAAGCATCTAGAAAGGGTATTTTAAGGTCAGGTAAAAGTCTTTATTTTAGTCATACCAAAGTTGTTATCATAGATAGTAAGATTGCAAAGGAAGGTTTAATTCCAGCTTTAGACCTTATATCTAGGGATGCAGATGTACGTTCAGATATGTGGATATTAATTTCAACAAATACTAGGGCCAATGAAATACTTAAATCTATGAAGGATAGTAAAGAGATAGTATCATTTCATATAGATGATATGCTAAAATCACAAAAAAGCTTATCTATATACTATGCCATTGACTTATGGCATTTCTTAAATGATCTATCTGAAGAAGGGATATCTCCAATATTACCCTGTATAGGGGTCATTACTAGAGATGAAGAAGTAAAACCTGAAGTTATTGGTATAGATATTTTTAAGCAAGATAAAATGGTAGGATGTTTAAATGAAAGGGATAGTAGAAATCTATTATTTATTAAAAATAAAGTATACGGAGGTATAGTAGTAATACCTAAGGTTAACGGTATGGATACAAAAATTTCATTGGAAATATTCAGTAATAACACAAAAGTTAGGCCAGTTGTGAAAGAAGGAACTATATCTATGAAAATAGATGTAGAGATAGACAGTGGGATAGCTGAAATAGATGGAAGTTTAGATGTTATAAATGAAAAAGGTAGAAAGAAGCTAAAATTAGCATCTGAAAAATTAATTAAACGGGATATAGAAGAGACAATAAAAAAAATACAAAAACAATACGGTACTGATGTATTTGGATTTGGATTAAAGATAAAAAAGGAAAAGCCTAAGGTATGGAAGGAAATAAAGGATCAATGGGAGGAAATGTTTTCTAAACTTCCCGTGGAAATAGATGTAAAAGTCAATATTAAAAGTAGTGCTTTGACATCAAAACCTATTCAGGTTGGTGATTAAAATGATAACTGTATTAATTATATTGGGTTATGGACTATTGATAATGTTAGAGTTGCCTCCTTTAATAAAAAGAAAAAAGAAAAAAGAATTAGCCTTATATTCTGTAATGATGGGATGTGCATTTTTGATAAGTATTCTTTTAAGTGTAGGAGTAGAAATACCCAGTCCAGCCAAACCTATAGAAAAGATTGTTATGTCAATATTGGGAAGGTAATGAATATAGTATGAAGAGAGAAATTATTTCTGAGAAACAAGGGATATCAATGATTATATTATTTGTAGTGGGAATTTCAACTACTATAGTAATGGGACTTGAAGCAAAACAGGACCTATGGTTAGCCATACTCTTTGCTGTAATTATGTTAATTCCTTTACTAGTAATATACTCGAGACTACATAAACTTTTTCCTAAGAAAAATTTCTTTGATATAGTAGAAATATGCTTAGGAAGAGTTTTAGGTAGGTTTATAATTATATTATACATATGGTTTTCCTTTTATCTTGGGGTTTTAGTTTTAAGGGACTTTGGAGAATTTTATTTTACCATAGTATCAAGGGAAACTCCCATGATGGTCCCTATTATAATGATATCACTTTTAGTTATATGGATACTTAAAGAAGGTTTAGAAGTTTTAGGAAGATTTTCTCAATACTTCGCTATTGTTTTTGGTGTGTTTTTGTTTATAACTTTTTTATTATTAATTCCCGATATGGATATTAATAATTTAAAGCCAGTATTATATAACGGAATAAAACCAGTTCTAAACGGAGCTTTTTCGACTTTTGGTTTTCCCCTTGGGGAAATTGTTATATTCATGCTGCTCTTTTCATCTTTTAGTCAAAATGGTTCTCCATTAAAAGTATATATACTAGGGGGAGTTGTATCTGGAATTATAATATTATTTGCATCGGTAGCTAATATATTAGTAATAGGTGTTAAGATTGTTGAGGGGATGTATTTTCCATCATATGCTACAGCTTCAAGACTAAATATAGGAGATTTTCTAAGTAGGATAGAGATAGTAGTTGCTTTTATTTTTGTAATAGGAGGTTTTGTAAAATTAACCATATGCTTATTAGGTACATGCAATGGGATAAAAAAACTGTTTAATCTAAAGGACTATAGAATAATAGTAACACCAATTGTACTTTTACTTATAAATCTGTGTTATTTTATTTATGATGGTACCATAGAATTTTATGCATGGACTAAAGATGTATGGAGATACTATGCTTTTCCATTTCAGGTTATTATTCCTATTTTTGTCTATATAGTTGCAGAAATAAAGATAAGAGTATATAAAAAGAGAAAGAAGTCACTTAATTAAGTGGCTTTCAAAGTATTGATAAAGTAAGTAAAAAGTTCCCCCAGTCCACCGGAGGAACTTAAATATTAATTTGTACTATTTTCTTCTATTAAATTGATAATTAATAAATCCTGCTGTTATTATTAATAAACCACCTATTATAGCTAATTTGTCAGGTATCTCACTCCATATAAGTATTCCTATAACTGTTGAAAATATTATATTTGTATAAGTATATATCGCCAGTTCACCGGCCGGTGCATATCTATATGCATTGGTCATTAGAAATTGAGCTGCAGTTGCAAAGACACCTAAACCAAGAAGTCTTATTAATTCTAAACCGTTAGGAACTACAAAACTTCCAAAAGTTCCAGTAGCCATAAGAGGTATCATTAATACTGTTGAAAAGAATGTAAAGTATAAAACTATCGTTTCAGCAGCATCAGTGTGTCTTAGATGTCTTATAGTGGTATATGCAGATCCTGCAAACAATGCAGAAAGTAGAGCTATTAATGATGGCAATATGCTTGAGTTAAACTCTGGTTTTATAAGGAAGGCTGCACCACCTAAAGCTAATATTAAAGAGATAAGTTGGGGCTTCTTTATTTTCTCCTTTAAGAATATTGCTGACAAAACTAATACAAAAAAGGGAGAAAGTTTATTTAACATAACCGCATCTGCTAATTTTATATTGGATAAGGCATAAAAGTAGCACGCCACACCTAATAAACCAAATGTACTACGGAGTAATAATAAAGGCTTATTATTACCTAATAAAGGCTTCTTTTTTCGTCGTATCATAATGAATGCTACTATAAAGCCAAAAGCATTTCTAAAAAATATTTTTTCTGTAACAGGAATATTATTTAAAGACTTTACAGTAGCAGCCATAAATGCAAAAAATAAAGCTGATAATAGTATTAGAGTAATTCCCTTGGATTTGTTTTCCATTTTATACCTCCTAATAGTATAATTATTTCGATAAACAAAATAAATTATAACCTTTATATATATAATAGTCAAATTAAAGGAAAGGTTGAATAGATTATGGACATTTGGGTAATTATGAGTTAGATAGAGAAGATGGTTATATATAATTATGATTTTTAAAGGGAGGTTTTTTTATGTCAGAAAATATTAGAAAAGAGAGAGTAAAATTTGGAGGTAACCCTGTTTCATTAAGGGGCAAAGAAATAAAAGTAGGTGATGATGCACCTAATTTTAATGCTGTAAAACAAGATTTATCTCAGTTTGATTTTTATAATGATTCCAATGGTAAAATTAAGATAATAAGTGTAGTACCATCAATAGATACTGGAGTTTGCAGTTTACAAACAAGTAAGTTCAATGATGAAGCTACAAAGTTATCCGATGATATTGAAATAATTACAATAAGTGTTGACTTACCATTTGCTCAAAAAAGATATTGTGGTGCTGAAGGAATAGAAAATATACAGGTTGTATCTGATCATAAAGATTTAGATTTTGGAGAGAAATATGGTTTTGTTATAGATGAGTTTAGATTACTTAGTAGAGGTATTGTAATAGTTGATGGAAATAATAAAGTGAAATATGTTCAGTATGTTGACGAGGTAACAGAACATCCAGATTATGATACTGCTTTAGAAGAGGCAAAGAAACTGGTATAGTATTTATTAACATATATGTAGGGGATGAATATATTCATCCCCTACATATATGTAATTACTTTTATAAATCCTTTTCATTAATCTCCACTACCCTTTTATAAAGGGGATTATCTCCCATATTTTCACCCATATAATTTATAAACTTGTTTATATCATTACCTGCATATTCGGTTATTTTATCTGCAAGATGGTTGATAATATCTGGTTCTTCACATTCAGCTATAACCTGAAATAGTTCATTAATATTTTCTGCTAACAGTGAATCTTTGCTATTATCGTTAATCCTTATATTATTTCTAACCATTGTATTTAATGTATCACATAAAACCCATCCAGTTCCTTCTACAGCTTTAGTAAGATTGTAATGATGTTTAGGCATTTCATAATCCATAATAATCCTCCTTAACAAATTAAAATTTTATAATTTTAGTATTTGTATATTAAGGTTTTTTATTAATAATAAATAATATATTAAAAAAATAAGCCTAGAACTAATAGTTCTAGGCTTAAGGCATTCAGAAAAAAATAATAAGTCAGTATGCTAGTCTATTTTGCATCTTTGACTTATTATTTTCTTCCGAACACCTAAAGTTGAATCATAATGTTCTAATGTTTTAAATGAGATAAAAGGCACATTATCAAAAAGATAATTTGCTTTGAGTCATATCTTATCATTAGTGTATTAAAATGTCAAAGATAAGATGCTATTATATGAAATATATATTATAATATACTTAGTAGACCAGCTAGTAAAAGTCAAGAGTATTTAAGTGAAAAAATTTAAATTCTCTAATATTAAATTTATGCACGACAAAAAGACCTTTGAAAAACACGAACAATGGCCAAATTTAGGCTTTTAAAATT
>NZ_JBAKFX010000068.1:0-16195 GCF_037577855.1 Dethiothermospora halolimnae
TTATATTTTAAATATCATTTGATTACTGTTTGTCAAGGGCGGCTACGGTGGACTTAGTATAATTCCACTGGTTTATCCCAGTATTATCCATAACATTAGTTTTTCATAGAACTTTTTACATTACCTATCTCAACTGAATATTCTACATATTATCCATAACCAACTTCTATTTTACGTTTTTATTACTACATATCCAGTTTAGCGGTCACCTTACTATTTATATCTATTTTTAATTCATTTAATTATACCATATTATGTCATATATGTCATACATAATTGTTTATTCCATGTCTCAACCAATAATATCTTTTCACAATAAATACCTCCCTATAATATAGAGAGGCATTTATTGTTGTGTAATATTATATTTAGATTATTATATTTGAAATCCATATTATGACTATCTTTTTTCAATAGCTATATTTATTTCAAAGGGAATATCATCAAGTAAAATTTCTATGGCTATAACTTTATTCATATTCATTTTTACTTCAAAATCTTTTCCATACATCAATGCAGGTGTAGAAATATTAGTTTCTATTCCTAACTCTGAAAAGTTAATACTAGCCTTAGCAGTTATCATGTTTGAAACTTCAGAAATAGCACTTTGTGCCATATCATTAAATTCGTCAACTGGCATTCCCATCATCATTTTTGATGCTATTTTCTTAGCACCTTCTAAATCCATACTATATACTACATTTCCTCTTATTTCTCCTACTATCCCTACATTTATCATTACTCCACGACTCTTTAAACTCTTCCCCTTTATATCAACAGACTTCTTTTTAATATCAGAAAATCCAAACTCAGACATTACATTTACTACCCCATCAACAAATGGGTTTAGTAACTTTACATCCATTTTATATCACCCCTTGTAAATCCTATACTAAAGTAAATCTCTCCAAAATCTGTTTCAATTACCGATGATATAGTTTTAATAGATGACTTTGAAATTTTTAAGGATTCACCGTGGAATATTGTGGGTGGAGATACACGAAATCCAAAGACTTTATTTTTACGATTTAGCATAGAGCAGGCATTGCCTGCAACCATATTTGCAAATTCACCACTCATGGCTAAATCTTCTTTTTCACCTTTACTTTTTCTTTTTAAAAAAATCTCTGACATTTTTTTTGCTGTATCATAGGATAAATCAATTATCATTCTCCCTGAATATTTTCCAATAATCCCTATCACTACTGAAACACCTCTAGAAACCTGAGCTCCTTCAGACTCCACAATTTCTTTATAGTCTGGTACTGTTCCTGCCAGCCTATTTAAATTATTAGAAAAAGATTCTTTAAACACATCAAAATACATTCCTTCTAATTCTTCAAATAATTCCTCTCTAGCCATTAGTCTTTCAATCACAGTATCCAGTTCTTCTGGATTTACTGGTTTCTGAACATAACCTAATGCGCCAGCTTCTTTTGCCTTATTTACAATTTCATCATCCATCATAGAGCTAACAATAACTACCTTTATATTTTTATCTATTTTATGTATCTCTCTAGTACACTCCAACCCATCAGTTCCAGGTAAAGTCATATCCATAGTTACTAAATCTGGTTTTTCTTTCTTCACCACTTCTATAGTTTCTTCTAAAGAAGTTGCCTCTCCAACTACACCATGACCCTTTTTTTCTAATTCATCCTTAAGAATACTTATTGAAAAAGGGGAGTCATCAACAATAACAATTCTAAATTTACTCATTTTATCTACACCTCCATAGCACTATCTATATAAATATATTAAAAATTTATAGATTTATTTATATCTTAACTATATCATGACTATTATAAAATCTTTCTGTATTATTGATATTTTTCGACATTTTTACACTATATCTTTAATGAAAATTATTTGGAATTATATATTTTTCTTTTAATGCTCTATTTTTATACCCATCAAATTAAAGAAATAAAAGGATTTCCATATATTAAAAATAAATCTCTATTTCATATCAAATAAAAAATAACCCCTTAATATTAAGAGGTTATCTTCTATTACTTCCTTAATAATCTTTTTTTATCCAATTATCACCTTCGGTTTGTTCTACCATTTCCTGAGTACCGTCATTTTTTACTACCTTTACCTGTCTATCCTTTACATCGCTAATAGCATACCAAACCCTTTTCTTATCTTCTACCTTAATTATCGTAGCTGCTTTTTTCCCTACATAAACTTCAGAGACATTACTATCATCTATTGTTCCAAAATAAATATACGGAACTTCATTCATTGACACCCACTTAATGGGACCCTCCCATCTTGTCCCTCTCGTTTTTCTCCAATTCCAATTTCCATTTTCCTTTTCATAATATCCTATAAAAATATTTTCTTGCTGGTTTCTGTTTTCCATAAATATTGCAATAGCATCATTTTCATGTACAATATTAAATTCTTTATGGATAAGTGAATATTCCTCTTCCCCTTTATTTTTTTCTTCCATAGTTTTATGAAAAAAATCATCAAAAGTTTCCTCCCTCGAACAACCAATCAAAAGAGTTATACAAATTAGTAGTAAATAAAAGCTTTGCTTTTTCATTTTCTCCCTCCTTATGACTTCTTAAAGTATTAAATTGTCTTCAAACTAGAACATACCTATTCTTTAAGAATTACCCCTTAACAACTCACTCTTGTTCCCATATTTAATCTTTATTGCATTTTATTCTTTAATGAACTTAATCTAATTACCAATTTATTAGTTGTATAATACTTCCTTTTCTTTTAATATTTTAAATATATGATGACTCAAAACTAATTTTTTGTGTCAAAATAAATCGGACATAATTTGTACCATGAAAATTTAATCATGTCTATTTTTCCCTCCTTTATTGTACCATGTTATACAGCATTTGTCATGTATGTTTAACTATTAAAAATTTTATCCTACTTTATTCTTCTCCTCTTTTAACTCCTTTCCCATGACTAACACATATATATTTATAGCAACTAAAACCGATGCGACAATCGCCAATACAATAAAGGCTGTTTTTAATGAAAACATATCCCCCAATTTTCCTATTAAAGGAAAGATAATGATCATAAATAAACTAAAGACCATACTTGCAAATGATAAAATAGTTGCCCTTCTGTCACTGGGAATTAACTTGTTTATATAATCAGTTATTGCAACATATATTATACCGTCTACTCCAGAGAATATAACAAAAAATACGAAGTGATATTCTGTTAATGCTACTCCCCAAAGACATAGGGCACTTATTATTGGCATAAACATCATTATACCTCTTTCTTTTATTCTTTTCTCTATCTTATATGCTTGAGAAGCTAATACTGCTCCAATTAGTGATGATAGGGCTAGTACTATCCCTATTTTACTTTGAGTATATCCACTACTCTCTAGATAATTTTGAAAGTAAAAGAATAGACTGGTTCCAAATGTAAATATAATTTGGGAAAAGATTATTAAAAAGCCTATTTTTTTATTATTTTTTAAAACATCTACACTTCCCATAACTTGCTTTTTAATAACAGAAAATACATTTCTCGACCCATCATGTTCTGCCTCCATTTTAGGTTCAGTAAAACCGAAACACTGTATAACCGTAACAGTAGCAAAGATAGTCGCCACTATATAAGCATATGTATAACTTTTTGTCGCTAAATAACCCCCTAGTAAGAAACCTATTGTTTTACCACCCTGCATTGCTATTTCTTGAATTCCAACTACCTTCATATAAGTGCCATCTCTATTTAATTCCTTTAAAGAATCATATACTAAAGCTTCTCCTGCTCCCGATTCCAAGTTATAGGATATAGCTGAAAATACAAATGCCAATGCAAATAAATAGAAGTCACTTGAAAGCAATAATATTATTACAGATATCAGTGAAGATACTCTTCCCAATATACGGCTTACTTTTCTTCCCCAAATATCTGCCACTGCCCCAGTTGGCACCTCCATAAGAAAAGATGTTATATGAAATATTCCTTCCACTATTCCCAGTTGAAATAATGACATCCCCTTAATGGCTAAATACACCATCCATGTTCCATGGGTTAGATCTATATTTGATAAAAATATAAAGATATAATTTTTCCATACATTTTGTTTTAATTTGTTTATATATTCCATGATAATTCCTCCTGTATTTTAATAATATAATATCTCTAAAATAATTCCCTCCATCCAAAATGAACATAAAAATCCCTAAGTAAATATTTACTTAGGGATTTTATATCTAAAATTTATATTATTAACTACAAAATTTATGATTTAAAAACTGATTATAAAGTAACCAATGAGTAGTTTACATAATATCAAATTTTAGACCCACTTATCCCGTTGGGTCTAAAACCATGTGAAATAGGACATACTATATGTAAATAGCTTAATATACTAGAACTAGCTATAATACCCATTGTCTTTCTCCTTTTCCTTTTATAATATTAATTATATATTATTTTATATTTATATACAATATAATTTTTATCCTCTTTGTTTCCACCTACACCTTCTGTAATACATCACTATTACTTTTCTTTATAGTCCTTTCTTGTAATTCCATAAATATTACTATCTTGAAAACCGGAGTTACAGAAATAATAATCCTTTGCTTGTCCCTCTAAAACCATTCCCACTTTTTCTAAGACTCTGCCAGAAGCTATATTATTTACTGAATGTGTAGCTTCAATTCTATTAAGTCCTATTTCAGAAAA
This sequence comes from Dethiothermospora halolimnae, assembly GCF_037577855.1. Taxonomy (NCBI): domain Bacteria; kingdom Bacillati; phylum Bacillota; class Tissierellia; order Tissierellales; family Thermohalobacteraceae; genus Dethiothermospora; species Dethiothermospora halolimnae. Next base: position 4,693 of record NZ_JBAKFX010000068.1, read on the forward strand.
CATATAATCTATCACGGCTTTTACAGCTTCTGTAGTATAACCTTTAGACCAATACCTTTTTCCAAGACAATACCCTAAAGTGGCTTTTCGGTCATAGTCATTTACATTAACAATACTTACAGAACCGATCAGTTCTTCACCTAATTGTATTCCCCATTGGTATGTATAGTCAGACTTATATCCATCAAACACCTCTATAATATACCCCCGAGTAAAATCAACACTTTGATGAGGCGACCAATGCTCGTACTTACAAACTTCAGGGTCACTCATCCATCTATATACCATTTCTGCATCATCGGGAGAAATTTTTCTTAATAATAACCTATCCGTTTTAATACTCTGAGTTCCTTTATGATTTATCATATTATCCTATCCCCTTTACTTTATATCAGTATATTTATCAATCTATATATCAAATTCAAACTTATCTACCTTCCACTTTCCATCAATTTCAGTAAAATATAAGTCTAAAAACGTTGGACTGATAGATTTATCATTTTCATTTACAAAAAATTTCTGTATATGTATTCCATATGTATCATCTTCTAGATATCCATACCCTTGAATAACCATATCTTTATACCTATACTTTGTCTTTCTACTTTTATCATATAAAGGATACTTTATTTCCTCCCCATAATCTTCATATATACCATAAATTATATCCTCTTCTACTACTATTGAAATATTGTCAGATATAACTTCTTTTAACTTTTCAATATCTCCTTGAGTTTGACCTCGCACAAAAGTTAAAGCTTTATTACTTAATATTGGAAATAGCTGCTCCTGTTTTTTTATCTTCTTAATATAAGTATTTTTTTCTTTCAACTCAGATTCTAATACTTTGATCCTTTCTTTCAATTGTTGTACTTCATTATTTTTATTATTATTCATACTTATTGAACCATCCTTAGTTGCACATCCTGATATAAATAAAATACATATAAAGAAAGACAATATAATTTTTTTCATAAGTTATATTTCCCCCTATTTAATATTTATCTGTCAGCAGTTTCTACAGTTTTGTCTTTAAATATATTTCTACTATTCACTAAGGTCAAAAAACCGAAATCATTTAAATTATGTATTATAATTGCTGTCCAAATACTCTTTGTAAAATAAACTGACATAGCACATACCAAGGATAAAATTAATGACCCTATCCATACAAACTTTTCATCCCATGTTTTTATGTGAATTGCTAAGAATATTAGTGACGTTAATAAAATAGCTACAATTGGATTAAATAATTTTATTTATTTGTATGTTGTCATTTACTTCACCCCTCTACAAGTCAAATCCAAACTCTGCTATTTTTATCTTGTTATAGACAAAAACTATATGACAATATATTGTTATATAATTGACAACACATTCTTTCTAATTTGTTCCTTATTTTTGTATAACCATTTCAATACCTTTTGATTATATTTAGCTGCATCTATATTATCTATATTACAACTAAATGCCATAAAAATAATCTGTATAGAAAATAGTATGAATATTATACTTTCTAATTCGTCTTTTGTTAATGAAACTTCTTCATTATATCCCTTTAATAATTCAACTAATCTAGTACACCAATCTAACCTTTTATCTTTTTGTTCAAATTTGCTCACTAATATACTTGATGCGCAATAACAAGGATCAAAAATAGGTACTCCATTTACAACCATTTCAAAATCAAATATTCCAGATAAGATATTATTTTTAAATATCATATTCCCAGGATGGATATCTCTATGTATTAAATGTTTAGGCAATATATTATATAGTTTTCTAAAATTAATATTAAAGAAATCCATGACTTCATTAATAAATTCTAGATCAAAGTACTCTTTATGTTCATTTATTATTTTCTTAGCCCATTTTAGAACTGTATTTAATAAGTCTAAATCAGAATAATCTCCTATTAAACTATAGTTACTTAAGTTCAAATGTAACTTTGCAATACTATTTCCTAAAGCATAAACACCTACTTTTTCTGGATTGCTAAAATAGTCTTTACCAGTAAGCATAGGATAAAGACAATAGTATTTATTATCCTGACAATAATAAACACTATTATTTTTCGTTACAAGAGGTGCAGCCACAGGCATATTACACTCTTTTAAATACCTTAACAATTTACTTTCCTTCATAAGAGAAGTGATGTTTTCCTTTTCTTTTAAGATATAAATTTCTTTATTGTTAGTAAATACTTTTTTTACCCGTCCAGTAAAAGAATCTATCTTTTCAATTGACTTAACTTCACCAATATTCCAATTTTTATTTACAATGGTTTTTAAATTCATGAAATTCCCCCTATTCCAATAAAAACATCTACACAATCTAAATCTTTTTCATTATATAAAACACATATCCATAATACTCTGAATATTTCTTATATAGTTCAATTTCTTCTTCTGTACTATCCATCCTATCATTAGCTTCTTTGTTATTTATATATTTTTTACGCAGTTCATTTATTCTTTTAATCAACGGATTGTAGTAATCTTGCCACCATCCTTTTTCAGGTATAATGAAATGGCCAATAGATTGGTACCCTGACTTTTCAATAACTTTTATATTATCTCCTATACCTTTCATACTAGGATAATTAGATTTCCAAAAGTCTTCAATTTCCTTTGGTCTATCTTCCCTTAGCCATGAAAGCTCTGATACCACTAAATAACCACCAGTTTTTATATGCTTTTTCCATTCTTTTATTCCCTTTTCAAAGCCAATAATATAAATTGCCCCTTCGCTCCATATAACATCAAAAGTATTTTCTTCAAATTCCAATGAAAACATCGACATTTCCTTTGTTTCTACCTTATCAGATAAGTTTTTATCTTTAGCAGCCTTTTTAAGTCTGTTTAAAAAAGACTTATTTATGTCAATTCCGGTTATCTTTCCATTTAGATTTTTAGCAATCTCAATGGTTTGCATTCCGGGACCACATCCTATATCAAGTATGGTTGGATTATTGGGTATATCTTTTAGCATAGATAAAGCTTGTCTTGTAGAATCATTATCTCCTGGCCCTTCCCTTGGTATGTCCTTGTGTATCTCAAAAAATAAATCCATTTATATAACCTCCATTTCTGATAATTGTAATGAACTGTCCCTTTAATTTTATATCTTTATTTACTTTCAATTTATTTTCAGCCATATTAGTAAAATTAAAAACCAACTAGACGTTTCTAAGTTAATAATCAAAGTGTTAATGGAAAGTACCTTTAATATCTTTAGTTCTTTAATTAAACTAGTATCCAATAATTTTAATAAATATATGATAGTAAATAAACTATAAATAATACCTAAAGCTGAAAATATCATTTGGCCATTTAACCAAAATACTATAGTTAAAAATATGGTCCATATCCCTTTAAGAAATCCTGCCAATAGCTCCACTTGACTTCCTAATAGTCCATTTAACATCCACTCATTTTTTTCTCTCCATAGCTCTTTATCATTATTTGATGCCCTTGCTGAATATGATAAATGACTGGCTTGTAATATCATTTTTATAATATAAAGTATTAAAGATACTGTCCCAAGCAGTGCCCCTATAAACAAAAAACTATATGCTTTCAATTCTATATAGACCACTAATGGTACTGGTAACCAACATAAAAACATAAAACACATAAGCAAGTGTAAAAAACCACTTTCATTATTTTTTAGTAGCTTTTGAAATGTTGTGACTATAATAATGAATATCACTAAACCTAATATTCCCATAAAAAAGCTAGTATTAACCATAAAAATCTTCCCTATATCAATCTATCCTCCACTCTTTATTTGCTTCTAGTTTGTATCCTTCAAATAAATATCCTCCTACAGAATTTAGTAGTTCTTCCCCCAATTCTATAACCTTTGAAGAGTCTTCTTTTTTAAATAAAAGATTAAAGCTTTCATTATATTTCGAAGCAAAATCTGGATCATATTTTTTCATAATACGTACAATTGATTTCCCCTTTCCTCGCCAGCATCTCCTTGATCTAAAATATAGTTCTGCTAAATCTTCATATAACCTAACGGCTATAGCTGTCTGCTCATTACGATTTCTACTATCCTTTAAATCGTCAAGTAAATTTGTTATATTGTATCTCATACTATCTATCTTATCAATGTCAGTTTCCTTAGGACCCTTTTTTATATGATCCTTAGCTATCCTTTTTAACTCATTAGATAATTCCGTTTCTGATGGTATAACTACACCCTCGTTTACCATTGATGCCATAACTGGTCTACCATCATTATAATCAATATTGTACATAAAGTATTTTAGTGTTGATATATCATGGGCAAACACCTCTATCATAGTTCCTTCATATATGAATGATTCTCGAAATGCTTTATCTATTTTCTCATATATTACGACTATATCTAAATCTGACGTCTTCGTTCCCTCTCCTCTAACTATTGACCCTGCTAGAATCAGAAACTTTGCGTCACTATATCTTTCTTCATAAACCCTATTGGCTATTTCTATATAATCCATTATTTTCTCTCCTTATTCTACTCATACTCCAATTCCATTCCTACACCAATATGCTGAACATTGGCTACCTTTGACAATTCTATCTTTGCCTTTAATCCTGTACAATGGCAAGGATGCAAAACCTCCGGTGTATTATTTTCCATATATTTTGCTGTTTCCTTTATAATATGTTCTTCAGAATTCATTAAATGAAAACCTCCCACAATATCATAAATCCTTTCATCACCACAGACTTTTTTTGCATATTCAACTATATTACATATACCTGAATGGGAGCATCCTGTGATTATAACTAGGCCCTCTTTCCCTTTGTATGCCAATGCTGTATCATCTAAAGTATAGTCATCTATTACACCTTCTGGAGTTACAACTTGAACCATTGACTCTTTACTTTCAAAGTCATTATTCCTTGGGATTTCTCCTAAATATACTAACCTTTCAGTTAACCATTTAGGCTCTTTAGATAATTGTAGATTAAAATGTATACCTAGTTCTTTATCTGACACCATTGGGTCAAATTTCTTACCCTTAGGACTAATTCTTGGGTAAAAGGCAAAGGGATGGGCTATAGTCTCCGGTGCGTCTTCCTTCTGTAACCCTTTCATTTTGTAATGTCTTATAAGGTAGGGTAATCCCCAAGTATGATCATGATGTCCATGGGATAAAACTAAATAATCAAGTTTTAATAATTCAATATCCATGGCTTTAGCATTTTCTATAAAAAGATCAGAACTTCCCACATCTAATAAAATATTTTTATTATTATCTTCAATAAATAGAGATAATCCCCATTCTCCCCTTAATCCACTTAATGTATTATTATCAACCAGCATCTTGATTTTCAATTACATCACATCCCTTATATAATCTTAGTTACTTACATTCTACACTTTCTAGCCAAATCCTTTATTATATTACTTATTATCTAATAAAGAACTTGCTAAAATCATTTCATTATTCTATTCAAAGTCAATAAGTTTTTATGTTTTAGCATATATAAATTTGCCATTATCAATAAAAAAGAGATATAAATACATTAATGTATTTATATCTCTTTTTTATTTTACAATTACATATTAATGCTAAAGTTGAGCTCTTTATGCCCTCCATTTCCCCTACTTCTAATCACACCTTTATATGCTTTAAATAGATTATAAAAATACTGCTTTGAGTATTCAGGACAGTATTCCTATTTAACACTTTTAGTTCTTAATATTAATCTAAATATAATTTTTGGTATTAAATTATATATAAGAATCCCTACAATTGATATCCCTATTACTATAAGTTTATTATCTAAATCTATTATGTCTGTTTTATCCCCTAAAAGATTAATTATTCCCATTATAACTAATATCCCCAAAACAACGTTAATAAGTTTTATTATTGGATATATCAAGTCCAACAAGGTAGTTTTTTCACTTTTTCCCCTTACTATTTCAACGAAAGGTATAAGTATTGTTAAAATAATACTAGCAATAACTATTTTAGGAAAATACCTTAAAATTAAAATTGCACCTTTAGCTATATCACCAATTAACATAATTGGTATAAGTACTAATATTAATAACCCAAAGCCTAGATATCCATTTCCATTATCAGTGGTATCATTTATAGAGTGATGTATTGTATTTCCATACCTGTCACATTGAATTTTTTCTCCTAATACATTCTTCTTATAATACCTAGTGGATCCATATTCCTTATAAATTTGTTCCCCGGTTACAGATGTATCATCGGTTTTCTCTAAGTTCTGAAATTTCCATTCTCCCATTTTTACTCAACTATCCCTTTCTGTCCCTCTTTAGACTCTGTTCCCTTATATTTATATAGTGTTTTTATAAACTTAAAAAGACCAATAATCCATCCAACAAATATTGCCAATAATAATCCCACAAAGTATAGTCCTATTACAAGACCTGTAATACCAGGATTCCCATGGCTATTAACCTTTACTTTACTTCTACCCACATTACTAATAATCTTTTTAATTGAGCTCCAACCATAATATAAGCCAATAGGATAAAACATAAAGATCACTACTGACCAATCAAAGGACGATTCAGATGATATAAATATTAAACCTCCTGTAACTATACCTATAACTAATAATATAAATCCCTTTACTAACTCTCTTTGGAAACATGTCATAGATTTTCCTATAACTTTTTCAACTATCTTATTAAAAAACTTATCCATAAAATCACTCCTTTAGTATAAATAAAATTATGTCATAATATAAAAACATGTTTTTACTTAATAATTATCCCTATTGACTTACCTAGATCTAAGTACATCACTACCTAATATTATCTACGTTTCACCAATTCTTTTCAATATTTTTGTCCTTAATCCCCTTTTTTTGACCCCGAATCTTCCTTTTGACTCATATTTTGACATAAAATAATTTACCTATAGAAAATTTTATTATAAAATAAACTTAAGTTTATAAAAAATATTGGAGGTGTCTCAAGTCTTTAATATACTAATCATAGAAGATCAAAAAGAACAAAGATTTATTTTAAAGAATATTTTAGGTGCATTGGATGGTGACTACAATATATACTGTGTCTCATCAGTTGAGGAAACCCTAGCTTTAATAAAAAAGAAAAAATTCAATTTATTTTTTATCGATATTGGCCTTCCCGATGGGAGTGGGTTAGATTTAGCTAAAAAAATTAGAAACATGCCTTTATATGAATTAACTTGGATAGTTTTTTTAACAACTTTTAAAGACCATATATTGGATGCATTTAAAGAAACCCATTGTTATGATTATATAATAAAACCCTATAAGAAGGAGCAGATATTAGATATAGCGAAAAAATTAATAAGAAATACTAGTATAAATAATTCTAACTTAGATAATGAAAAATATATTAGTTTTAAATTGAAAAATATAGTATTAAAGATAAGACTCAGTGATATTATTTTTATTGAAGTATATAAGAAAAATTGTAGCATACATACTCATAATCAAATCCATAAGATTAAAAGAACATCTTTAAAAAAGATTTTAAAGATGCTTCCTTATAAAAATTTTATCCAGTGTCATAGGTCCTATGCAATAAACCTAAATCATGTGGATAAGATCCAAAAAAACAATAATACTTGGGATGTTTTTTTCGTTGATTATCCTGAAAAGGCTATATTAGGAGGAACTTATAAAAAAAATGTTATAGATAATTTTCAGAAGTATTTTTCCCATAAGAAAGGAGAATATATATGGTAGGTCCTGAGTGGTTTTTCGTATACTTACTAGAGCTTTCCTGTGTTTTTTTTATTTGGTGTCATATAGGTATCCCTTGGAAAGAAAATAAATTTAAAGTTATCTTTAGTGTCACTATCTGTGCTTTTTTAATGACTCTTGTAGATCACCTAGCTTTTAGAATGCTATTAAGTCATTTAATAAGTGTCTTAATAATCTATATTGTATTTCGTAAAAAGCTTGAAGATATATTAATTGAATTAATTTTCGTTTTTGTATCACTTAGTATTTTGCAAACTCCATTGCTACTTGTTGCTTCTAATTTGAAAGGATTTGACCTTGTTAATCCAAAATTTCAGTTTATAATACATATTTTTTATTTAATTTTCATCGCAACTTTATTTAATTTTATACCAATAAAAAAATATTATAAAATATGCAAAGGATTTTTCAAAAAAATTTATTTTGTAATGTTAAATCTATATGTTCTAATCTACATATATCACTTTATTCTTTTTATGTATGGCTATACTAACTTTTTCTTTTTTATTTCTTTAATAACTTTTTTTGTATTAATAAATATTGCTTTTGTTCAATCCTTATTATCATCTAAAGAAGAAAAGTTGCTAATTGCGTCATATAAAGAACAAAAAAATACTTTTTTACCATTAATAAATGAAATTAAAAGTAAACAACATGATTTTAAAAATCACTTAACCACAATATATGGCCTAAGTCAAAATGAGTCTTCAGAAAGTGTACAAAATTATATAGAAACCCTAGATCACTCACTAAAAGATATAGATTTATTTTTTAATATTAGTAATAAGGTTATAAGTGCAATACTTTATAGCAAGACTAGCGAGGCTAAAAAAATAATATTGATTTTGTTGTTAATATACCGCCCTATGAAATAAATTTTCCATTCAAAGATTATGAGTATGCATCTATTATATCTAATTTACTAGATAATGCCTTTGAATCACCATTTAAGCCTAATCAAAAAACTAAGATGGTAAAACTTATAATTAATGAAGATGAAAATAACTTATATTTAGAAGTGTATAATAATGGGAACCCTATACCCGCAGAAAATTTATCTAAAATATTTAAAAAAGGTTTCTCAACTAAAACCAATAAATCAGACCATGGTTTCGGGTTATATAATGTCAAAAAAATAACCACCAAATATGGTGGCTCAGTGGAATTACTTTATAAAGATGACTTTATTATATTTCGTATTATGTTTAATAAAGATAAAATTTTAAGCCCATAACTATACTTAGTTATGGGCTCTATTTTAATTACATTTGTTTACTAATCATTTAACTCCTTTGCAATTAATTTATCAACATAATCATTAGCCTCCTTTAATCCAGCTCCAGTAATTTTTCTATATCTTTTAACCGCTTCAATTTTCTTGCCTTCTGAAACTAGATCTTTTATTTTATCATCTACTTCGTCAAGTACTCCCATTTGTCTAGCTATCTTATCTAAGGTTATGTTGATTCTTACTAGACTATTTCTTAATTGACTAATAACTAATATTAAGCATGCCAGTATTAATAGTCCTAAACCAATATAAATATATTCCATAATTCCCCTCCTTTATGTTCAATTATTTATAATAAACCGTCCCTAAAGGGACAGTTCATTTTAAAAATTTGTTATTTAAAGGGACAGTTCATTTTAAAAGTTTGTCTTTTATTATTTTTTGCATATATCTCAATCTATATTTTATTTTCTTACTTTTTTTAAACAAAATTTTCATAGCCTGTCCAACTTACCTATTCAATAATAATCATTCTACATATAATTCTTTCGAATTTAAAGTACTATCTTATCACGCTTTCAATCTAATAAATTCATCAATCATCCCCTTATATTCTATCTTAGTATCTAAAATTTCAGATCCCTTACTACATAAAACCGAAACTCTAGATTGACTTATATTACCTACAATCCCGCATATATCTTTAGTTTTAACATCACAGTATCTATTTAATAATAATATAAATATAGCCTTTCCCTCAGTTCCAGCCCTTTTATATCGTTCCATTAACACTCTTTTATCAACGCCTACATAATCACATACAAATTTTTTAACATCTTCTGGATTATAATCCCTCGCTACTATATGTCTCTCACTCCTATAATCAGTTTTTTGGTCCTTAAACTCAATATGTCTTTTAGCCTTTTCATCATTGCTATTTTCAATATATTCTCCCATAAAGTCTCTACATCTCTTCTGGGCCTTTGCAGAATCTTTACTGAAAATTCCCATCATAAAACCCATATCTAATATATAATATTTATTCTCCAGTATGCCCATATACATTCCAAAACTAGAATAGGGATATTTCTCTTCCTTCCCTCCCCATCCCGGTATGTCTTTGGAATTATTGTGTATATATCCAAAGCAAACTTTTAAATACTTCTCCTCCCCTATAATTTCACTTCTAAATCTATCAGCAAATAAATGTCCTTTTCTCTCATATCTTATATTATATCTCTGAGCATATGACTGATTTATTCTCTGCATAAACTTTGATACATCAGAGCCATTGGAATCTATCATGAAATGAGCATGGTCATCCATTAGACAATAGGCGTACACTTTAAAGTCAAATATTTTTTGATATTTCTTTATTATACCTAGATACATATCCTTATCATAGTCTTTTTTAAATAACTTCGAATCTCCAACACTTCTGACCATAATATGATATATAGAGTCGCGACTTTTTCTACGGGCTGTTCGTGGCATAATATCACTCCTTATATTTTATAAGTGATATTATTGACACAAATTTAATTTGTATACTTAATTTATTCTAATGAACTGTCCCTTATTTTCTGACCCTTCCCTTTTCTTAAATTCAAAGTCTTTGTTTTTTCTCTCCTATAGACTTAAACAAAATATAATTTATCTATTTAATTCAGTTCCAAAAAAATTATTTCTATTCAATTTAACTTTATTATTACTATTAACATCTACTAAAATAATCTCTTCAATACTACCTTCTCCACTAATAACGGATGAGTGTATATTTTTACCAACATCATAATTGTCTAAATCAATTTTGAAAGTTTTAGTTTCATTCCCCTTTAATCTGAATATAGCCCGCTCTCCACTCTTTTTATAAACATTTAGTAACATATCTTTTTCACTATCAGGGAATGGACTTACGATAGTTAGATAAAATTTTCTTTCTTCTTTTCCATAATTGGTCATAACAATATTTGCATTAAACTCAGTATATTTCATATCTTCTGATTCAAATGATATTATACTACTTTCAGAATCAAAGCCTATTGATAACAATCCATCTGAATTCCTTTTAATAATTTTAGCTGTAATATTGGTAACTGATGTAAATCCTATTATAAGAACTACAAATATTATCAAAACATTTCGCCCTTTAATTCCCCAACCTCTTATTGCATATTTATTAACTAGAAAAAGACCTAAAACCGTAAGCGGTAAAAAATAGAAAATAGTTAAGTGGGTCCCAATATATTCCCCTGTCCATGATCTCAATCCTATAAATTCTAAAATATAATCACCTAATGCCCGTGTATGTTCTGTAGTAAACATCATAAAAAATGAAGTGGCTAAAAAAAAGATTGATATACTACCTTTAAATCTTTTACTCATATAAATCCCCCTATTAATATAAAGGTTTTGTCAAAAGTTTCATCAAAAAACCTTGACAAAACCTTTATTTTTACAAATTTATATATAAAATACTTGCCACCCCCAAAAATAGGGTACAATTTTATTGACAAGATAAAATTAAGAC
>NZ_JBAKFX010000069.1:0-15631 GCF_037577855.1 Dethiothermospora halolimnae
TTGATTCACTAACAGCAATAGGTTCCATGATGGGTTCCGGAGGAATGATAGTTATGGATGAAGATAACTGTATGGTTGACATAGCAAGATTCTTCCTAGACTTTACAGTTGAAGAGTCCTGTGGTAAATGTCCACCATGTAGAATAGGAACTAAAAGGATGTTAGAGATTCTTAATAAAATAACAGCGGGTAAAGGTGAACCTGAAGACTTAGATAAACTAGAAAGACTTGCAGAAACTATTAAGTCAGCATCTCTTTGTGGACTTGGACAAACTGCACCGAACCCAGTTTTATCAACACTTAAACACTTTAGAGATGAATATGAAGCCCATGTAAATGATAAAACATGTCCATCGGGATTATGTAAAGATCTAGTGTCTTATTATATTATAGAAGATAAATGTAAGGGATGTACCCTTTGCGGAAAGGCATGTCCAGCTGATGCAATAACAGGTGAGGTTAAAAATCCCCATATTATAGATAGGGAAAAATGTATTAAATGTGGAGCATGTATTGAAAAATGTCCATTTGGGGCTATTATAACTAAGTAATTTTTACCATGTTTTAAATTTATGAATTATTACAATACAAAATTTGTTTAATTAGTGATATAATTGCTTGACTAGTTTAGGAAAGTTACGGTGATTGAAAGGAGGAAAAATAAATGGTTAATATAACCATAGATAATAAAGAAATAAAGGTTAATAAAGACTATACAGTACTTAAAGTCTGTAGGGATATGGGGATTAACATCCCTACTCTTTGTCATGATGATAGACTAAAATCCCAGTCTGCCTGTAGATTATGCGTTGTAGAGATAGAAGGTATGAGAACCCTACAAACATCCTGTTCAACAGAGGTAAGAGACGGGATGAAGATAAAAACAAATTCTAAAAAAGTAAGAGAGGCTAGAAGGGAAATATTAAGGTTAATTCTTTCAGACCATCCCCAGGAGTGTTTAACATGTGAAAAGGCAGGATCATGTAAGTTGCAACAATATTGTGAAGAGATTAATGTGGGAAAGGTTGTTTATGAGGGAGAGAGAAATAAATATCCTATAGACAATAGTAATCCTTTTTACTATAGGGATATGACTAAGTGCATAAACTGTGGAAAATGTATAAGGGTATGTAATGAACTTCAATGTACAAATGCTTTGACATTTATAGATAGGGGTTTTAAATCCCATGTTGGAGCAGAATTTGATAAAGATATAGATAATACAGTCTGTGTATCCTGTGGTAACTGTGTTTCTGTTTGTCCAGTTGGGGCATTAATGCCTAAAAACAATAATGGGTTTAGACTTTCTCAAGCTGAAAGGGTTAGAACCACGTGTTCCTATTGTGGAGTAGGATGTCAGATGGACCTAATGGTTAAAGATAATAAAGTTTTAGGAGTTGAACCTGCTGATGGACCATCAAATAATGGTTTATTATGTGTTAAAGGGAAGTTTGGATATAAGTTTATAAACCATCCCGATAGACTAAAAAAACCACTAATAAAAAAAGAGGGTAAATTCGTTGAATCATCATGGGAAGAGGCCTATGAATTAATATCTAAAAAAGCGAAGGAAGTAAAGGAAAATAAAGGTGCCGATGCCTTTGCAGGATTAACATCGGCAAGATGTAGCAATGAAGAAAATTATTTATTCCAAAAATTGTTTAGGGCAGTTATAGGAACTAATAATGTTGATCACTGTGCTCGACTCTGACACAGCTCTACGGTTGCAGGTCTTGCAACAACGTTAGGTAGTGGAGCTATGACTAATAGTATAGGAGAGGTTAAGGATGCCGATGTTATATTTGTAACAGGATCTAACACCACTGAAAACCATCCTGTAATAGGGTCACAAATGAGACAAGCCAAAGCTAAAGGGGCCAAAATAATAGTAGCAGATCCAAGGAGAATAGACTTAGCTAAGGATGCAGATGTATTTTTACAAATAAAACCCGGGACTAATATAGCTATGTTAAATGCTATGATGAATGTAATAATAGAAGAAGATTTACAAGATAAAGAGTATATAGAAAACAGAACTGAAAACTATGAGGAACTAATAAATTTAGTTAAGGATTATACTCCAGAAAAAGCAGGAGAAATTTGTGGCATAGACCCAGAGGATATAAGAAAAGCTGCTAGAATATATGCAAAGGGAAATAAAGCAGGAATATTCTATGCCATGGGTATAACTCAGCATAAAACAGGAACCCATGGGGTTATGGCTGTATCAAATCTCTCATTACTTTGCGGAAATATAGGTAAAGAATCAGCTGGTGTTAATCCCCTTCGTGGACAGAATAATGTGCAAGGAGCCTGTGATATGGGCGGCTTACCTGCAGACTTACCAGGATATCAAAAAGTATTTAAACCTGAAGTAATAGAAAAGTTTGAGGATGCCTGGGATGTAAAATTATCATCAAAGGTTGGAAAGACAATACCTGAGATAATGCATGGAGCAGAAGAGGGGGATATTAATTTCCTATATATAATGGGAGAAAATCCTATGGTTTCTGATCCAGATATAAATCATATAAGCAAGGCTTTAGATAATGTTGAATTTTTAGTTGTACAGGATATATTCTTAACAGAAACCGCAGAAAAAGCAGATGTGGTTTTACCGGCAGCATCCTTTGCAGAAAAGGATGGAACCTTTACAAATAGTGAAAGAAGAATACAAAGAATAAGAAAGGCAGTTGATGCTCCTGGAGAAACAAAGGGAGATTGGAAGATTATAATGGAAATAATGAATGTATTGGGATACGATAAAAGGTATTCTTCACCATCTGAAATAATGGATGAAATAGCAACGGTAACTCCCCAATATGGTGGAATAGATTATGAAAGAATAGATAAGATAGGTCTTCAGTGGCCCTGTCCAACAAAGGATCATCCTGGAACCAAGTATCTTCATAAAAACGTATGTGCTAGAGGTAGGGGGTTATTTATGCCTCAAGATCATGTAAAGAGTGCTGAGAATCCAGATACACAATATCCATTTATAATGACCAATGGAAGGGTTTTATATCATTATCATACAAGAACCATGACCGGTAGAGTAGATGGTTTAAATGAAAAATCACCATCATCATATATAGAAATTAATCCAGCTACAGCTAATAAGCTTGAATTAAAAGAGGGAGAACTGGTTAAAGTTACATCTAGAAGGGGAAGTATAAATACTAGGGTAAAAATAACTGATATAGTTGATGAAAATGTTGTATTTATACCTTTTCATTTTGCCGATGGAGCAGCTAATGTTCTTACAAATACGGAGCTGGATCCTATAGCTAAAATACCGGAACTTAAGGTAGCTGCCGTTAATATAGAGAAGATTTAAGGAGGGATACTTTGGCAAATATAAAAGCAATCTTTAAATATGCTATGCAAATGGAATTAGATGGACATAAATTCTTTAAAGAGAAGGCTAAGGAATTTGTAAATCCTACAAGTAAAAAAATGTTTGAGAATTTAGCAAGGGTAGAAATGGATCATTATGACTTTTTAAAGGAACAGTTAGATGAGTATACAAATAACAATGAATTTAAAAAGTTAGACCCAAGTATAGCCGATAGGGAAAAGGATATATTTAAATCAAGGGAAGAATCGGAATATCTAAAAGAAACCTTAGAACAATCGGATATACCGGATATGACAATATTAAGGATGGCCTATTTAATAGAGAGGGACTATGCCGAGTTTTATAGAAAGGCAGCAGCCAACGTTGAAGATATAAAGGCTAAAGAAATATTTAATATGTTGGCTAAATGGGAAGATGGACATGAAGAGTTATTTAAAAAGGAATATGATAGAATGATGAATGAATATATGACTTTACCATGGGGTGGTTAAATTGTTTACAGTAGGTATAATTACAGCCAGTGATAAAGGTTATGAAGGTAAACGGGAGGATAAAAGTGGAGAAGTTATAAAAAAAATAGTAGAAAATAAGGGCTATGAAGTGGTTAGATATAAGATACTTCCCGATGATAGAGAAAAATTATCAGAAGAAATGCTATATATGTGTGACAGTCTTAAACTAAACTTGGTTTTAACAACAGGGGGAACAGGATTTAGTAAAAGGGATGTTACCCCTGAGGCCACTCGAGATGTTGTTGAGAGATTAGCCCCAGGTATACCTGAGGCCATAAGAAGCTATAGTTTAAAAATAACTCCCAGGGCTATGCTATCAAGGGCTATTTCAGGAATAAGACAAGATAGTCTTATAATAAATCTACCCGGTAGTCCAAAGGCTGTGGAAGAATCATTGGAATTTGTAATTGATAGTATAGACCATGGTCTTTCTATACTAACTGGAAGGGATTATGATTGTGCTAGAAAATAAAGGATAGTGATATAAATGGAACTATTTAAAAGTGCGGCTATTCTAGCCGGTGGCAAAAGTTCTAGAATGGGTTTTGATAAACAGTTTCTAAAGGTAAATGAAAGAAGGGTTATTGATGGTATTATATCAAATCTAAAAAAAGAGTTTGATGAAATAATAGTAGTTACAAATAAACCTGAAAAATATTTAGGCATTAAAAGTAAGATAGTGACAGATAGAATAGAAAAAAAGGGTCCTTTAAGCGGAATACATGCAGCCCTTTCGGAGGCAAATAGCAAATATGTATACTTTACGGCATGTGATATGCCTAATATAAACATTGACTATATAAGATATATGAAGAAAAATATTATGAAAACTAAGAAAGAGGTTTGTGTAACTAAAATAAGGGATTGGATAGAGCCCTTTAATGGGTTTTATTCTGTCGATATATTACCTTTTATAGAAGGACATCTATATAGCAATAAAAGGTCTATACTTTCCCTTATAAAAAACTTAAATTGCCTATATATAGAAGAGGTAGTTGCTAGAAAATTTAGTCCCAATTGGGATATGTTTTTAAACTTAAATACTAAAGATGACCTAAATAGTTATATTAGGAGAATTAAAAATGAATAATATTAAAAAATATAATATTATGAGAATAAAAGGTGACACAGCAATAGAGGAAAAAGATGATGTGGTGGTGGAATACCCATTCACCATATATCTAAATAATAAAGAGTTTGTAACCTTTTTATGTAGCCCAAAATCACTAAAATATTTAGCAATAGGATTTCTCCATTCTGAAGGGATAATAGAAACTAAAGATAATATAAATGATATAAAGATAGATGAAGATAAGGGTATAGCATATGTATATACCAATAAAGAAAGTATACTGGCTGAAAAGTTAAATGGGAAAAGAACAATAACCACAGGATGTGGAAAAGGAACCATATTTTATAATGTAATAGATTCCTTTAAAACAAAAAAAATAGATAAAAAGATTAGTATAAATAAAGAGAATATATTTAGTCTAATTAAAAGTTTCAATAAGAAGTCAGAGATATTTCTAAAAACAGGAGGAGTACACAGTTGCGGACTATGTAGTGAAGATGATATTCTAATATTTGAAGAGGATATAGGAAGGCATAATGCCCTAGACAAGATAATAGGAAAAACAGTAATAGAGAATATAAGACTGGATAATAAAATGGTATTAACCAGTGGTAGGGTATCATCGGAAATACTAATAAAAGTAGCTAAAAGAGGGATTCCTGTATTAATATCAAGATCTGCCCCTACAAGCTTGGCCATAGAGATGGCTAGAGAATTAAATATATTATTAATTGGATTTGCTAGGGGTAAAAAATTAAATATATATTCGGATTTTCCGAGTCTTACCTTCTAAAACTATTGTTATGAAGATAAGACCGATGGGTGTAGAGGGAAACCTTTATGCCTCCCGTGTTTGGAAAGGGAAATTCAAGATTTATTTTAATTATATATGGAAAAATATATATTATTTTTGTTATGTGTAATTTTATATAATGTCTTGAAGAGCCCCTTTTAGGGGCTCTTTATTATATATAAAAGAAGGAGGAATAACAAATGAAAAAGGTTTTATCAGTATTAATTATTTTATCCCTTATAATGGGATTAGTAGTAGGTTGTAGTGGAGATGAAGGTGACCAGTCATCAAGTATAGTACTTGCAACAACAACAAGTACTAGGGATAGTGGATTACTTGATGAGATATTACCAAGCTTTGAGGAAGAAACAGGTATAGAGGTGAAGGTTGTAGCAATTGGAACTGGAGCAGCTCTACAAAAAGGTAGAGATGGAGATGCAGATGTATTATTAGTTCATGCCAAACCATCAGAGGAGGAGTTTGTAAAAGAAGGACATGGACTGTATAGAAAAGATGTTATGTATAATGATTTTGTAATAGTGGGACCTAAGAATGACCCTGTAAATATTAAGGAAAATGCAAAAAGTGATGTTTTAAAGGGATATAAACTTATTGAAGAAAATAAAGCAACCTTTGTATCAAGGGGAGATGACTCAGGAACCCATAAAAAGGAAAAAGCTCTATGGAAGGAAGCGGGTATAGAACCTAAGGGAGATTTTTATGTATCAACAGGAAGTGGAATGGGAGATACGTTAAAAGTAGCCAGTGAAAAACAAGGATATGCAATGACAGACAGGGCAACATATTTAAATTTAAAGGATGAACTTGATTTGGAAATATTATTAGAGAAGGATGAAAAGTTATTTAATCAATATGGAGTTATACCTGTAAATCCAGATAAAAATGAAAATATAAATAATAAAGGTGCAGAAGAGTTTATAAACTGGTTATTATCTAAAGATACTCAAGAAAAAATAGGAGAGTATGGAAAAGAGAAGTTTGGAATGCCTTTATTTACTCCCAATGGGAAATAGGAGATAAAAAATGGATTATATATTAGAGGGATTAAAAGAAGGGATAAACTTATTATTAACATTTAACAAAGAGGTTTATGGGATAATATTTTTATCCCTTTTTGTTTCCATTACAGCAACAATTATATCTTCTTTTATATTTATCCCCCTAGGGGTTTATTTAGGAATCAAAGACTTTGTTGGGAAAAAGATATTTTCCCGAATATTATATACATTGATGAGTATACCATCGGTTGTTGTAGGGCTTATAGTGGCAATAATAATATCTAGAAGAGGTCCCCTTGGCTCATTGCAATTATTATATACACCATGGGCAATGATTATAGCCCAAACTCTTCTTATAATCCCTTTAGGATTGGGATTAACCTATAATTTATCTAAAAACAGAGGGAAGAACATAGAAAAAATTGGATTAACCCTTGGGGCTGGTAAAAGAGATATAATAATCTTAATAATAAGTGAATTAAAAAGAGATTTATTTATAAATGTGGTAACAGTATTTTCTAGGGCCATATCAGAAGTTGGAGCAGTTATGATAGTTGGAGGAAATATAAAGGGACATACAAGGGTTATAACCACATCAATAGCAATGTTTAACTCGATGGGAAATTACCCCATGGCCATAGCCCTAGGTCTTGTACTTTTATTTATTTCATTTACCATAAACAGCTTAATATATAAAGAATAAAGATGGTGAATTTATGAAAATATCTATAAAAAATTTGAAAAAGTATTATGATGAGAGATTAATATTAGATATAAAAAATTTAAATATAGAGAAGGGAAAGATAACAGGAATAATAGGACCAAATGGATCGGGTAAAAGTACCCTTTTAAATATAATCGGTGGACTTGATTATGACTATAACGGAGTAATAACCTATGATAACAAAAGATTAGATAAAGAGATATATAAGAATATGACTGTTGTTTTTCAAAAACCCTATTTATTTAGAAGGACCGTTTATGAGAATATATCCTACCCTTTAAAGGTTAGAAAATTTAATAAGAAAGAGATTAACTCTAAGGTTTTAAATATATTATCAAAATTAAATATAGAAGACTTAAAAAACAACAAGGGAAACCTATTATCCGGTGGAGAAATGCAAAAGGTTAATTTGGCTAGGGCTTTAATCTTTCAACCTAAGGTATTACTATTAGATGAGCCTATGGCCAGTATTGACTTTAAATATATAAATACTATGGAAAATATAATAAAGGATTATAGAAATGACAATAACACTATAATAATAGTGATTCATAATATAGATATGGCAAAACAACTATGTGATAAATTAATATACTTAAACTATGGGAAGGTGGATAAAACTGATGGAATTTTTTAATGTTTTATCGGTTGATGAAACAAAAAAACTGATGTTAGAAAAGTTTAATAACGTAGAAATAGAATCAGAGACAGTTGATATTTTAAAAGGACAGGATAGAGTGCTATATAAAGATGTAATTTCCCATAATAATGTTCCTAACTTCGATAGATCAACAGTGGATGGATATGCAATAAAGAGCAGTGATAGTCATGGAGCTACCGAGGCCATACCAAGTGTATTAAATCTTTTAGGAGAAGTCCATATGGGGGAAACTACAGACAAAATTATAAAATCAGGTGGAGCCATCTATGTTCCCACTGGAGGAATGATACCAAAGGGGGCCGATGGAGTTGTAATGATTGAGAATGTAGAAAAATTAGATAATGACACTATATTTGTTCATAAACCAATATCATTTGGAGAAAATATAATATATAAAGGTAGTGATATAAAAAAGGGAGAAAACCTATTTACCAGAGGAAAAAGACTAACTCCCCAAGATATAGGTGCTCTATCGGCTATTGGTATTTCAAAGGTAGTAGTATACAAAAAAATAAAATTTTATGTTATATCAACAGGGGACGAAATAGTAGATATAGATGAAGAGGTAACCATTGGCAAGGTGAGGGATATAAATGGATATGCACTACACTCTCTAGTTGAGAAAATAGGAGGAGAAATAGTAAATAAGACAATAGTAAGGGATGATTTTCAGTTATTAAAATCAGAGGTTAAAAAGGGCATAAAAGAATCAGATATAGTTTTAATATCCGGTGGTAGTTCAGTGGGGACTAGAGATTATACTAAAGATGTTATGGACTCCTTTAATGGGGAAGGGGTATTTGTCCATGGAGTATCAATAAAGCCAGGGAAACCAACATTGATAGGGGAAGGAAATGGCAAAATAATATTTGGGTTACCTGGTCATCCAGTGTCTTCTATAATAATATTTAAGGTATTTGTTCAGTATATTACAGAAAAGATATTGGGGCTTAATGGAAATATAAATAAAACTATGGGAATAATGAACTCAAATGTTCACTCTAATCCGGGTAAGGAAACTTATCAGATGGTCAAGATAGAAGATACAAATGGACAAACTTATATAAATCCCATATTTGGTAAATCTGGCATGATTACATTATTATCAAAGGCGGATGGATATATAATAATAAAGTCCCATGAAGAGGGAGTAAATAAAGGGGACAAAAAGGAAGTTTATTTTCTCTAAAGGAGTGATTAGATGAAAAAAGGAGATAGAAATATTTATATAAGTAATATACCTGTAAATGAAGCAAGACATAAGTTTTTAAATAATATAGATATAAAAAAACAGTATGAAGAAATAGATATTGTGGACTCCTTAGGAAGGGTAACTTTTGAGGCAGTATATGCAAAGGTATCTTCACCATCATATAATGCAGCAGCAATGGATGGGATACTTGTAGATGCAGAGAAAACCTATGGAGCTAATGAAAGAAATCCCATTACATTAAAACAAAATAAAGATTTTGTATATATTAATACTGGAAACCCTATTTTAAATGGGTATAATGCAGTAATAATGATAGAGGATGTTATGGAATTAGAAGATGGAAAAGTTAAAATTATAAAACCTGCCTATCCATGGCAACACATTAGGCCCATAGGGGAAGATATAGTAAAAAGGGAAATGATACTTCCAAGTAAACATAAAATAAGGGCTATAGATGTAGGGGCATTAATATCAGGAGGAATAAATAAGATAAAGGTATATAAAAAGCCCAGAGTAGGTATAATTCCCACGGGCTCAGAGATAGTAGAGGAAGTTAATGATATCAAAGAAGGGACAATTATAGATTCTAATTCTAGGGTATTTGAGGGACTTATAAGGGAATATGGGGGAAATCCCAATAGATATTCTCCAGTTGAAGATAACTATGCTATATTAAAAGAGTCTATTAAAAGGGGAATTGAAGAAAATGATATACTCCTTATAAATGCAGGCTCTTCGGCGGGGAGTAAAGACTTCACAGTTAAAGTGATAAGGGAAATTGGAGAGGTACTTGTCCATGGGATAGCTATGAAGCCTGGTAAACCAACAATACTTGGAGTTATAAAGGGTAAACCAGTTATAGGGGTTCCTGGATATCCTGTATCATCATATTTATCCTTTGAAACCTTTGTAAAGCCTTTAATATATAAATATATAGGTAAAAAAGATACTAATGGGGATACTGTAGATGCAGTTTTAACTAAACGTTTGGTATCATCCTTTAAAAATGAAGAGTTTATTAGGGTAAACCTAGGATATGTAGATAATAAATTTGTTGCAACTCCATTGTCCAGTGGTGCTGGGGTTACAATGAGCTTAGTGAAGGCGGATGGTATATTGTCTATACCTAGAAAAAGTGAAGGTATGGAGGCTGGAAGCTTGGTTAAAGTTAACTTATTAAAACCTACCAGTGAAATAAAAAGTACAATAGTTTCAATAGGTAGTCATGATTTAATTATGGATATAATAAGGGATAAGATACCACTAATTTCATCCCATGTGGGAAGTATGGGGGGCGTAATGGCTATGTTAAGGGGAGAAAGTCATATATCTCCTATACATCTATTAGATACAGGTACTGGAAAGTATAATGTTGATTATATAAAAAAATATTTTAAATCAAAGAAAATGGCCTTAATTAAAGGAGTAAAACGATTACAGGGATTTATAGTAAAAAAGGGTAATCCCAATAATATAAAGGATTTTAATGATTTAACTAGGGATAATATAGAATATGTTAATAGACAACGGGGAGCAGGAACTAGGGTATTATTAGATTATAATCTTGGAGGATTAGGTATCGATTGTAAAGACATAAGGGGATATGATAGAGAAATGAATACCCATATGGCAGTTTCAATGGCAGTAAAATCAGACATGGCAACCACAGGGCTAGGTATAAAGGCGGCAGCAAATGCCCTTAACTTAGATTTTGTTGAAGTTGGTTATGAAGATTATGATTTTTTACTTCCCTATGAACTATTAAATGACGAAAGAATAGAAAGATTTATAAATATATTAAAGTCTAAGGAATTTAAAAATCAGCTGCAAACCTTAGGAGGATATAAAACCGATAATGCAGGTTCTATAGAAGTAGTTTCTCCTAAAGGAGTTGAGTGGAGTGAAGGATAGTTTTGGAAGAAAAATAAATTATTTAAGGGTATCGGTTACCGATTTATGTAACTTGAGGTGTAAATATTGTATGCCTAAAGAGGGAATATGTAAAAGGGATCATGATGACATATTAACACTAGAAGAAACTGAAGAGATAATAAAAGTATTTGTTAGTCTGGGGATAGATAAAGTAAGAATAACAGGGGGAGAACCCCTTGTTAGAAAGGGGATATTAGATTTAATAAGTAATGTAGGGCAGTTAGAAGGAATAAAGGACCTTGCAATTACTACAAACGGACTATTACTAAAAAGATATGCTAAGGACTTGAAAAATAGAGGGCTAAATAGAGTTAACATTAGTCTAGATACTCTAAATAAGAATAAATATAAAGAGATTACTAGAGGTGGAGACCTAACAAAGGTATTAGAGGGAATAGATGAGGCTAGAATGGTTGGATTATCGCCAATAAAGATAAATACTGTTTTAATAGGGGGATTTAATGACCATGAAATAAGGGACTTTGTAAATTTAACAGTAAAGGATAATATAGATGTTAGGTTTATAGAACTTATGCCAATTGGGGAAGCTCAAAACTGGGCAATTGAAAACTTTATATCAAATGACATAGTATTAGATAAGGTAAGGGAACTAATGAAAATAAAAGGCGAAGACCCATCATCACCGGCTATTTATTATAAAATGCCAGAGGGGAAGGGGAAAGTTGGAATTATTAATCCTATAACATGTAAATTCTGTGATTACTGTAATAGGGTTAGGATTACTTCAACTGGAAAACTTAAACTATGTCTTCATTCTGATGATGAAATAGATTTAAAAAAAGTTATTAGAGAGGGAAA
Source organism: Dethiothermospora halolimnae (assembly GCF_037577855.1). Classification (NCBI taxonomy): domain Bacteria; kingdom Bacillati; phylum Bacillota; class Tissierellia; order Tissierellales; family Thermohalobacteraceae; genus Dethiothermospora; species Dethiothermospora halolimnae. Next base: position 12,104 of record NZ_JBAKFX010000069.1, read on the forward strand.
AGACCTAAAGGAAATTATACTAAAGGAAATATATAATAAACCAGAGTCCCATAACTTAGAGGAAGGGCAATATATAAAAAGAAATATGTTTGAAATAGGAGGATAATTATGAAGTTAACACACTTTAATGAAAGTGGAAGGGCCCATATGGTGGAAGTGACTGATAAAAATGATACGAAAAGGGTTGCAGTGGCTAGGGGTACTATAAATATGAAAAGGGAAACTATATCAAAGATAAAAGAAGGGTTAATAAAAAAAGGAGATGTTTTATCGGTTGCCCAAATCGGTGGAATAATGGGGGCGAAAAAGACCAGTGATTTAATACCAATGTGTCATAATATTTTTTTAACGGGAGCTAATATTGAGTTTGAAATATTAGAAGATAAAGTTTTAATAGAGTCTACAGTAAAAACTAGAGGGAAGACTGGAGTTGAGATGGAAGCATTAACAGCAGTGTCTATGACTGCTCTTACTATATATGATATGTGTAAAGCAATTGACAAAGATATGGAAATATCGGATATAAGACTTATTAAGAAAACTGGAGGAAAATCAGGACCATATGAAAGGAAGGGTAAAGATGAGTAAAATAGGTAAAGTTGTAGCGATAAATATAAGTGAAAAAAAGGGAGTTATAAAGACTCCAATAGATGAAGGTACTTTTAGAGAAAATCATGGTTTAGTTGGAGATGCCCATGCAGGAAACTGGCATAGACAGGTTAGTTTATTAGGGGTTGAGAGTATAAACAAAATGAAAAACATGGGCATAGAGGGCCTATGCACGGGAAAATTTGCAGAAAATATAACAACAGAAGGAATAACATTATACGACCTTCCGGTGGGCACAAAAATTAGAATAGGAGAAACTATACAAGAGGTAACACAAATAGGAAAGAAATGTCATAAAGGCTGTGAAATAGCTAAAGAAGTTGGGGATTGTGTAATGCCAAGGGAAGGTATATTCACTAAAATATTACAAGGTGGAAATATAAAAAAAGATGATATAATAGAAATTATTGAAGAGTAAAATAAAGGATAATATCCTAAAAAAACCATTGATATAATTAATAATTTTTAGTATAATTGTCAAAGTCAGTATATGATTAAAAATAAACAAAAACTAGGAGTGTTTATATGTCTTTGTTGGATAGAGTATTGGAGAAAAACAAGTCTTATGTAAAAAATAGGAAAGAAAAGGGACGGGAGGAGTATTTATCTAGTCACGCAAAAAAAGAGGCATTAATACTTACATGTATGGATACAAGATTAGTTGGAGTTTTAGAAGAGGCTATGGGCTTTAAAAGGGGAGAAGTAAAGGTTCTAAAAAATGCAGGAAATACCATAAGGGATAATTGTAGTGATGTTATAAGGTCAATATCATTAGGAACCATAATGATGGGATTAAAGGAAGTTTTTGTTGTGGGACATAGGGATTGTGGAATGACGAAGGAGAACATAGAAGATATAAAAAAGGCTATGTTAGATAGAGGAATAGAAGAACAGGCAATTAATAAAATTGATCTTTTAAAGTGGACAGGTATAATTGATGATGAAAAAGAAAACGTTATTTATACTGTAGATAAAATAAAAAAATCTCCATTCATTCCAACAGATATAAAAGTACATGGTCTTTTAATTGATACGAATTCTTTAGAAATAGAAATTATAGTAGATGGGAATAAAGAGAAAGGAGAATTATAATGGATAAAAAAATGTTATCCCCAACGGAAATAACTACAGCAACTATTAATGCAGGAATAAAAAAAGCAAGTTTATCAACGGCTAGAATGTTATTATTAGGAATATTTGCAGGTATGTTTATAGGATTTGGAGCCCATGCAGATATTACAGTAATGCAAACATTGGGTAGTTTTGATGTGGGAATTGCTAAATTTATGGGGGCTGCGGTATTCCCCGTTGGACTTATGTTAGTATTAGTCGCTGGAGCGGAGCTTTTTACTGGGAATAATTTGATGACAATGGCATTAATGGATAAAAAAATAACAATAAACAAGATGCTCAAAAATTGGATATTAGTATATTTGGGAAATTTCATAGGATCAATACTTTTAGCATTAATAATAGAAAAAGCAGGATTATATGGGCAAGGATCAAATATTGCCAATAAGGCAATAGCAATAGCAGAAGCAAAAGTAGGTTTATCCTTTGGTCAGGCATTTTTGAGGGCCATATTATGTAATATAATAGTTGTACTTGCTGTTTGGTTCTCGAGTGCATCTAAGCAGGTTATAGGTAAAATATTTGCAATATGGTTCCCTATTATGATGTTTGTTCTTTCTGGATTTGAGCATAGTATAGCTAATATGTTCTTTATATCCTTAGGAAAATTATTAGGTGGAAGTTTTAGTTGGGTAGAAATGTGGACATCTAACTTAATTCCCGTTACTTTAGGTAATATATTAGGTGGAGCTGTAATAGTACCGGTTGTATATTATATCGTTTATAAGGAAAATAATTAAAATAAAGAAGGGATTATATACTCAAACATAAATGGGACCTAAGGTCCTATTTATGTATTGTTCACAAAAATATAATTGATTAAGACTATAATAAACGGTGGAAATTAGATAAAACACCTATTGATATAAATTACTATTGTTAAAACTATACATAGACTTTAAAAAATATATATGTTAGAATATAGCTATACATAAGGTGAGAATAATAAGTTTATATATATAATTAATATTTAGGAGGGATAACAATGTTAATGGATTTAACAGCAAAGGAATTTGTAGCTGATGTGGCTAGTAAAAAGCCAGCTCCAGGTGGTGGAAGTGTTGCTGCTTTAGTGGGAAGTTTAGGAGCTGCTTTAACAACAATGGTAGGTAATCTTACCATAGGAAGAAAGGCATATGATAAACTAACTGAAGAACAACAAAAACAGTTAGATGAAAACTTTAAAAAAGTAGAGGGTCTTGTTGAAAGATTAAATGAATTAGTTGATGAAGATACTACTTCTTTCAATGGGGTTATGAAAGCATTTAAAATGCCTAAGGAAACTGAAGAAGAGAAAAAAGCAAGAAGTAAAGCTATACAAGAAGCAACTAAGGAAGCATTAGAAGTTCCATTAGATACTGCTATTCAATGTCTAGAGGTATTAAAACTTCAAAAAGTATTTGCACTTTATGGAAATCAAAATGCTATAACAGATGCTGGAGTTGGAGCATTACTTGCTTACGCAGGCTTAGAAGGAGCACTATTTAATGTAAAAATAAACTTAGGTTCAATAAAAGATAGTGAATATGTTGAAGTTAAGAATAAGAAGTGCGAAGAGATGCTTAAAGAAGGAAATCAGTTAAAAGAAGAGGTTCTTGAAATAGTATACAAGGCATTATAAAGGACAATAGATGGAGAATTAGGACCCCAGTATATGAGGGTCCTTTTTTATGTGTGCCCAGCATGGACACAGTCTATAGGGTGAAAGTCCCGAACACCGAAGGTGATATAGGTGCTAGCTGAAGACAAGGGTGTCCACCGTGAGGTGGAATCTGAAGGAAGTCGGCG
>NZ_JBAKFX010000070.1:0-15112 GCF_037577855.1 Dethiothermospora halolimnae
AGTAAAACCATAACTAATCAAAGATTGACCAATTATGGTTTTACAAGTTTATCTTCACAGTATGAAAAATTCAGATTGTCTTAGTGAACCGCCGTATACCGAACGGTACGTACGGTGGTGTGAGAGGTCGGTAGATAAATTAATTATCTACCTCCTACTCGATAAAGAAAATAAGCAAACTTGTGTAAAATAATTACAATTTAGTAACAATTGGACTTTTAAAAAGGTTAAATCATATATATAAAGAATTATAAATATAAGTATATGTAAATAAATTCAAATAGGGGGATGTTAAATGAGAAAAAGAAGTTTGATTACTCTAATATTAGTGCTAACCTTAGTTTTACCGGTATATGGGTCTATAGATGTTGGAGCTATAGATGAGAAGGGGACTATATCAAATTATCAAGATGAAGAACTTAAATCTATCGAAGAAACAATAACTATTTTATCATCAGATGAGTTTAAAGGAAGGCTTACAGGAACAGAAGGAAATAAAAAGGCTATTGAGTTTATAGTTAATAAATTTAAAGAAATAGGACTAGAAACATTTGAAAACAATAGTTATTTTCATGAATATACCCAGAAGGTATATAATCCCGATGAATCAGAGCATTCATTATTAGTAGAATTTGAAGATGGAACTAAAAAAGAATATATTTATGGAAGGGATTATATAGATAGATTGAGAAATCAAAATTTAGAGATAACGGCACCGATAACATTTGATGTAAAAGATAAAGATATATCTAATAAAATTGTTGTTATAGATGAAAATACAGACAAAGGAGATTTATGGGATAGAGCTAAGGGTATGTTAGTAAAAACAGATACCTTCTTTGGTTCCACTAGAGTATGGGAGAAGGAAATGCTTATGTTACAAATAAAAGAAAACCTTTATAATGATTTAAAAAATAATGATGTTAAACAGATTACATCTAAAACTAAATATATACAAAGAGATATAAAGGCTAAAAATGTTATAGGCAAAATAAAGGGAAAAGATAGCAGTAAAGCAGTTGTTATATCAGCCCATTTTGATCATGTAGGTTGGGATGGAGAGACTATATTCAATGGCGCTGTAGATAATGGCTCGGGGACTACAGTTATGCTTAATGTAGCTAAGAGGTTAAAGGAATATTCTAAAAGTGAAGGTTTTAATATGGACATATTACTTTGTGGATTCAATGGAGAAGAGTGGGGACTCTATGGAAGTAAGGCCTTTGCAGAATATATAATAGATAAGTATGATAATATATATAATATTAATATTGATTGTGTGGGTAAAAAGGATAACAAAGAGACGGTATTTGGAGGAAATAATGGTTTTAATGGTGAACTAGTTGAAGCTTTAGAAAAGGTTGCAAATGAACATGGGGTAGAGATAGCAGATAAAAACTATGGTTCTAGTGATCATCAGTCTTTTAATAGTCTTAATATTAGTGGTATAAGCATAGGTCAACCTAACCTATTATCTAGAGATAGTAAATATAGAATACATACTCCAAAGGATACTGTTGAATCTGTTGATATAAAAAAATTGAAAAAAATAAGTGATATAGTTTATGATTTTATTATTAAAAACAATGGAAAAACTTTCAAAATAAACGATAATTATGGACCCTATGGTGGACCAGGAGATAAAACTTGGAATAAAGTGCATAAAAAGACAAGAGATATAAATCTAAAATTTGATGAAGAGCTAGTAATAGAAATCGATGAAGTATTATTTAAAATGACTGGAGGAAGTTTTTCAGGATCTATAGAAGAGGTAAATGAGTATTATCCAGATATAAATATTCCGAAAACCATGGGAGAGTATGAACTAGACAATATAACACTGGGAGGTAGTTATTCAATAAGTACTGTAAATAAGAATGAAGAATATCCTAAAGAAAAAATAGGGAAGATACAAAAAAGGGATTTATCATTAGATAACTTAGATACTATTGCATTGAAATATTCAAATGGTGATGAAAGTGTATATTTAGAAGTTGAAAAAAATTATACAAGGTCAATGGATGCAGAATATATGTTAGAAAATTACAATATAGAAGAGATTAGTTTAAATGGTTTGGAGTATAAATTATTATATTCTAAAGAGCACGGTACTATAACTCAAGCATACACAGTGGTGGATAATAATAGTAATAGATATGGAGTTACATTAATGAGGGTAGGAAAAGAAAAGTTAGAAAGTATTATGACGGATGAAATTCGTATAGTTCCTAAAAATACAAAAGAAGAAATGAAGAAAACTATAAATAAATTTGATTTAAAAGAAATGATAAGTAATATGAGCATATAAATAATAATATAGTTATATTTAAAAAGGAAAAGTCACTAATGGATGTATCTATAACTTATATTATATATTTGCTAATGTCAGTAATAATGCTAAACTTCCTATATGGACAATATGTATATATGAATTCTATATTTGTCTAAATATACTTATAAGGGAAACTAAAAGTAGCACCTCCGGTGCTACTTTATTTTATAGAGGACTTATATTTCCATTATAGATAAGAACCAGGGCAATTATTGCTGCAATTATTAAGGCTATTCCGATTACTAGCTCGTATGGCTTAAAGGCCTTTAGATTTTTTTCCTTTTTAGCTTTGTAGTAGAAATACATCCCCGGTGCATATAGTATGGTAACCATAAGTAGATAATCGAGTCCAGCTGCATAAACTAACCATAGACCATATATTGAGGCGATTATTGATGTTATCATGTGTTTTACTATTTTACTTTTCTTAGTTTTTTCGTATCCATCTTTAGTTATAGTTAGTTTTAATTGATATAAGCCACTAAATAGATATGGTAAAAGTATCGCTGTACTTGCCATTAGAAATAGTGCTCTATAGGTACTTTCAGAAAATAGAGTTATTATTAAAAATAGTTGAACTAAACCATTGGTAATCCATAATGAACTAGAAGGGGAATTATTTTCGTTTTCCTTGGAGAACATTTTAGGTAAAACTCCATCCTTCGCTGCCACATAGGGTATTTCTGCTGCAAGTAATGTCCACCCCAGTGTTGCACCAAGTAAAGATATAACTAAACCAAAATTGATTATACCTGCACCCCATTCACCAACTATTGACTCTAGAACATAGGCCATAGATGGATTATCAAGACCTTTAAGTTCCGGTTGGGTCATAATTCCAAGGGACAACCCTGAAATTAAAAGATAAATTAGAAGGGTTCCTAATAGTCCGATTACTGTTGCTTTACCTACGTCATTTCTATCTTTAGCTCTACCTGAAACCACAACAGCACCCTCTATTCCTATAAATACCCATAGAGTTACTAGCATAGTACTTTTAACTTGTTCTAAGACACTTGAGAAACTTATATTTCCTGTTCCCCAAAAATCCAGTTGAAACTTGTCAAGATTAAAAGCCATTATGGCTGCTATTATAAAGACTATTATGGGAACTAATTTAGCTATAGTAGTTATAATATTTACTATGGCTGCTTCCCTAACACCCTTTAAAATTAAAAAGTGTATACCCCATATCAGTAAAGATGCTCCTATAATTGAGGCTAAATTATTACCATTTTCAAATACAGGGAAGAAATATGATAATGCTCCAAAAAGTAATACTGCATAGGAAACGTTACCTAACCAAGCACTTATCCAATATCCCCATGCTGAGTTAAATCCAACATAATCGCCAAAACCGTCCCTAGCATAGCTGTAGATTCCACCATCTAGTTCAGGTTTTCTTCTAGATAAATTTTGATATACAAAGGCCAATGCAATCATGCCTATTCCAGTTATTAACCAACCTATTAAAACAGCTCCTGAATTTGCTCCTTTGGCCATATCCGATGGTAGGTTAAAAGCTCCTCCACCTATCATAGATCCCACAATCAACGCAATTAATGCTCCAAGACTAAGATTCTTTTTTTCATTTCCTTTAATAACTTCTTTAGTTTTGGTATAATTGTCCATGGGATGAAACACTCCTTTCTTAATTAATTTTATAATTTATATTGAGAGTAACGATGTTGGGGCATCGTTACTCTTTTTTTTATTCCCTTATCAATGGCATACTCATGCATCTAGGACCACCACGGCCCCTTGATAATTCTGAGCTTGGGATAACATGGATTTTAACCCCATTCTCTTCTAAAAGTTTATTTGTAACATGATTTCTTGAGTAGACTATAACTTCTCCCGGTGCAATAGCAAGGGTATTTGAACCATCATTCCATTGTTCTCGAGCTGAATCTATAGCATCATTACCTCCACATCTTATTAGTGTTATTTCATCTAAGTTAAGATATTTTTTCAATATGTTCTCTAAAGTATCTTCTTCCTTGACTATATTTATCTTATTGTTATTACCCTTTGTTATAGAAAATACAGTTAATACTCCCTCAACTTCAGGGTGAATAGTAAATTTATCATAATCCACCATTGTAAATACTGTATCTAAGTGCATGAATGCCCGTTTTTTAGGAATATTAAATGCTAGTATTCTTTCAAAGCCTTCATCACTATTTAAAATCCTTTTAGAAATATTCTCAACTGATTTAGCATCGGTTCTTTCTGAGATACCTAATGCTAATATTTTGTCATTTAATATTAATTGATCTCCACCTTCTATTGAGGTAGACTCATTTCTATCAAACCATTTGGGAATAGTTTGATCTTTAAATCTAGGATGATAATCAAAAATATATTTTGCAAATATAGTTTCTCGATTTCTAGTTTGTGTTCTCATATGGTTTAATGATATGCCAGAGCCAATGGTTGCAAATGGGTCACGGGTAAAGTACAAGTTTGGCATAGGGTCGATGATAAATGGATAATCTGTTTTAACCATATCAGCCAAAGAGATATCCTTATAATTTTCTACTTCATTTTTTCTAACACCAGACATCATTTTATAAATGATTTTACTATTATCTAATGAATTAAAATAATCTTTTAGAGCTTTTTTACTTCCTTCACCAGATAGATCAGATTCATTTAAGAATTCTTCTATAAACTTTTCTTTTACACTTTCATCCTCTATAGTTTCTGCCATAAGTTTTTCTAAATATAATACTTCAACTCCATTTTTCTTTAATATATCAGTAAATGTATCATGTTCTTTTTTAGCTACTTCTAAGTGTGGTATATCGTCGAATAGAAGCCTGTCCATTAAATCCGGTGTTAAGTTTTCTACTTCGTGTCCTGGTCTATGTAGTAGAACGGTTTCAAGTTTACCTATTTCAGACCTAACATTTAAAGCTCCTTTACTCAAATCAATCCCTCCTAAAATATTTAATCCCTTCTATTACATTAAATACTCGATATTTCATAATTTAAACATTAAATTTGTAAACTTTAAAGAACAAAGGAATATATTGGACTTAAAAAAAGATACCCCCTAGGGTATCTCCGATTGTTGATAGAATATATTTAATATGTTATTCCATGATTTTTAGTTAAGTCATCGGCTATTATAGCTGTTCCTTTAACCTTAGTATCATCTTCAAGTCCCGGTTGTACAGATGGATTTGAAGGATATTTTTCTCCATTATGCTTTAATACTGCAAAAAACGGTTTGACACCCCCACCAGATACATGCATTATAATATTCTTCCATCCATTAGTTTTATTTTCACTTATTATTATAGGATTACGAACTAAAGAAAATTTAGAAACTGTTTTATACTCATCGTTTTCCTGGGAAAATATAATCCCAGTAGATCCACCGCTACCAGAGAATATACTCCCTACAAGAAAAACAAAAGTTTCTTTTTTATCGTCGCCGTTTAAATCAATGTTATTATAAAAATATCTAAAATCAGGAACGTCCTCAGTTAAATCAAAAGCTTTAGCTATAGCTTTTTCTAATTTCTCATTCTTTTCAGTTTCAGAAGCAACATAGGAAACCTCAGAGAAGTCTAACTCTTCAGTGTTTTCAAATTTGGATAAGTTTTTTTCTTCTGAGTCGCTACTTTCTTTATTAGTTGATTCTTTTACTTTAGTGTCATCATTGGAAGTAGTGCTATCTTCACTACAGCTTACTAAAGAAATCATTAGTACAGCTGACAATAATAATATAAGTTTTTTCATTTCAACTCCTCCTTAAATTATGTTATGTATTTCTAGACATGATTATTATAACTTGTAAAGAAATTAAGGGAGTTACAATATGGTTACAATGGAATTACAAGAAAGTTAAAATAAAGGTTTCAGGGTAATTGGAGGGCTTTTATTTCCATTGAATTTAAACATAATAAATGGTATATTTAACTTAAACTTATTATGGGAGGTATACATTTGAAAAAAGTCATATTATTTATTGTAATGTTAATAGTAATAACTACAGGTTCCGTCCTAGGAATCATGTATTATAAGGAAATAGACCCCTATAATGTGATACCATCATTTTCTAGGGGTGAAATTAACGTTGTTATAGAGGATAAAGTTATTGATACAAAAAATCAACCTATAATAGAAGATAAAAATATACTATTGCCATATAGTTTAATAAAAGAAAATATAACTAAGGATATTGAAATAAGTGAAAAATATAATAGGGCATATTTAAATATAGACACTCCAAGTTTTAAACTTGAGACTGACAAGTTAGATAATAGATTAAAAGATGGAGTAGAATTAAATTTTCTTTTAAAGGAAATAGAGGATAGCCACTATTTAAATATAATAGGGCTAGAAGACATTTTGGAAATAAGTGTCAAATATAATAAAGATGAAAATGTCTTAACAATAGATACTTTAAATAGTAAAAAACAGCATGGTCAAATAGTTGATAATACCTTTTTAAGACCTAAAAAAGGTTATTTTAGTTTTGTTATGGACAAGCTAAATAAAGGGGATAATATAACCTTGTATGATAAAGAAGGAAAGTGGAGAAAGATTAGAAATGAAAAGGGATATATAGGATATGTATTGGATAAAAAGATAGAAATTAAATCAAAAATAAAAACAGGTGATAATAGGATTAATAAAAAAAGGGAACATTGGAATAATGATAAAAAAATTAATTTGGTTTGGGATCATATAAATAAATATTCCCCTGATTTATCAGAGGAAGAAAAAATAAAGGGCTTAAATGTTATATCGCCAACATGGTTTTCTATAGTAAGTGAAAGTGGATATGTGGTTAATAATAGTGATATAAAATATGTAAAAGATGCCCATGATAAAGGATATAAGGTATGGGCTTTAATAAATAATGGTTTTGATCCTGATTTGACCCATAAATTACTGTTAAATGAAGATGGTAAAAAAAGAGCTATAAATCAAATAGTAACCTATGCAAGTATTTATAACTTAGATGGCATAAATATTGATTTTGAAAATGTATATTACAAAGACAAAGATAGATTAACGGCCTTTATTAAAGACTTAACTGGAGCACTTAAGGAACAAAATTTAATAGTAAGTATAGATACAACAGTTCCCTCTGGAAGTTTAAACTGGTCAAAGTTTTATGATAGGGAATCTTTAGGTAAAATAGTGGACTATGTTATGGTTATGACCTATGATGAACATTGGGCATCAAGTCCTAAAAGTGGGTCAGTGGCATCAATTGATTGGGTATCTAGGGGAATAGAAAAAAGCTTAAAGTATATACCAAATGAAAAGCTTATAATGGGGATTCCATTTTATACTAGAGAATGGGAAGAAACGGAGGATAACAGTGGAAATATTAAGGTTACATCTAAAGCATTATCCATGGAAACAGTAAAAAATAGAATAAAGGAATATGATAGTGAAGTTATATGGCTTGATGATATAGGACAACACTACACGGAATATAAAAAAGATGGTAAAAAATATAGAATATGGATAGAGGATAGTAAATCTGTAGATTTAAAAGCCAGATTAGTTCATAAATATAACTTGGCAGGGGTAGGTTTATGGCGAAAGGGCTTTGAAGAAGAGGAGGTATGGACTGTTTTAAATAATACATTGTATAATAATGATCGGTTGGTTAAGGAAAACTAGGTTAATATACAAATATAATTAAAAAAGGGGTATTTTATGACTATAAAAGAATTAATAAAAGAGGTTATAAATAATAATAAATTAATATATGGAGTACTAAGTAACGTAAAAAAGAAGAGCATTAAAGAGTTTAATAAAGTAACAATAAAGCCTGTTCTTATTAAGGAAGATATCTTGATACAGTTTACTTATAACTATGACAAAAAAGTAATTCATAAAAACCTAAAGCTTTATGATGCTATAGAAAAAATAAATGACCTATTAAATAATTACTTTAAACAAGGAATGATATTCACCACAGAAGCTGATTATCAGATTTTAATAAGTAAAAAGGGAAAAGTGAAGATACTAAGGAAAAAGCCTACTAAAGAAAAAACTGACTTAAATCACAATAGAAAAAAGAATTATATAATAGAAGAAAATGAACCATGTGATTTTTTAATAAGATTAGGTGTAATGAATGAAAAAGGTAAAGTATATAAGAAAAAATATGATAAGTTTAAACAAATAAATAGATTTTTAGAAATGGTTTCTGATGTTGTGGATAGTATGGATAAAAATAAAACGATAAATATAATAGACTTTGGATGTGGAAAGTCCTATCTAACATTTGCCCTTTATTATTATTTAGTTGATAAATTGGGCTTAGATATAAATGTAATAGGTTTAGATTTAAAAAAGGATGTTATAGACTATTGTAATGAAGTGTCCAGGGATTTAAAATATGATAAATTAAAGTTTGTTCATGGTGATATAAAGGATTTTAAAGAAATAGATAAGGTGGATATGGTTGTAACATTACATGCCTGCGATACTGCCACCGATGCAGCGCTGGTTAAGGCAGTTAATTGGGATGTTAAAGTTATACTATCTGTGCCCTGTTGTCAGCATGAGTTACTAAACAAGATAGACAATCCTGTTATGAAACCAATGATAAAACACGGAATAATAAAAGAAAAGCTATCAACGTTAATAACCGATAGCATCAGGGCAAATATACTTGAAATATTAGGATACTCTACACAGATGCTAGAGTTTATAGATATGGAACATACCCCTAAAAATGTTTTAATTCGAGGTGTGAAAGTAGGGGGTAGTAATAAGAAGGCTGTAAAAGAATATTTAGAGTTTAAGAAATTTTGGAATATAGAAAAGATTTATATAGAAGAGGCTATGGGGGATAGGTTAACTTCACAGTTGAAAATTGAGAATTGATAGTGGACAGTTAAGGTATAAATCGGCGAAGCCGATTTAAGATATAATATTTTATGGACCAAGTGAATAAAATTACTTTTAACTGTCAATTCTCAACTGTCCACCGTCAATTTAAATAAATAGAGGGGCAATTCATTCTCCGGAATTTAGTTACTGGGGGATTCGTAATCCCCTAGCTTGAAATCTCTGATCTCTGCACTTTGTCCCCTGCACAAAAGAAAAAAGCGGTTTTAACCGCTTTTTTCTTTATAGTTTATAATAGGTAAAATCATCACAAAATGAACATTTATATTTAGCTGTATTCTTATCTACTAATGAAAAGGTTGGTATTGCATAGATGTCATGGTTACTTACACATCTGGGATTTTCACATTTTATAAGGCCTTTAATTTCCCCAGGTAATGATACACTTTTCTTTTCAACTATTTTATCATCTTTAATTACATTTATTGTAATACTAGGATCTATAAGTCCTAACATAGTAAAGTCTAAATCTATTTCGTCTTGAATTTTTATAATATCCTTCTTACCAAGCTCATTACTTTCTACATTCATTAATAAAACTACTGGAAAATCTGCTTTATCAAGCTCTAGTTTTTCAAATATTTTAAGACCTTTTCCTGAAGTTATATGATCTATTACGATTCCTTTTTTTATACTATTTACGGTTAACATATTATATCACCCCCAAAAGATGTGCCATCAGTGACATTCTTACATAAACACCGTATTTGGCCTGTTTAAAGTATACTGCTCGTTTATCCTTATCAACACTATAATCTATTTCGTTTACCCTTGGAAGGGGGTGCATTATTAACATATCTTCTTTAGCATTTTCTATTTTATCTGCTGTTAAGATATAACTATTTTTTAATTTAAGATAGTCTTCTTCATTAAAAAATCTCTCTTTTTGAATTCTAGTCATATATAATATATCTACCTCATCAATAACATCTTCAATTTTGCTGGTTTCTACAATTTTAACATTGTAGGTTTCTTTAACAAAATTTTTAACATACTCTGGCATTTGAAGTTGAGGGGGTGAAACTAGATAAAATTCCATATCTTTATATCTTGATAGGGTTTTAATAAGGGAATGAACAGTTCTACCATATTTTAAGTCACCACATAAAGCAACTTTATTACCATCTATATTTCCCTTTAGAGTTTTTATGGTAAGTAAATCGGTAAGGGTTTGGGTAGGATGTTGATGACCACCATCTCCACCGTTTATAACAGGTACTTGAGAAAATTCAGAAGCGAGTTTTGGAGCACCCTCTCTAGGATGACGTATAACTGCTATATCAGAATAACCATCCACAACTCTTATTGTATCTGATATACTTTCTCCCTTTTTTACTGAACTGGTCTGAGCATCGGCAAAACCTAGTATTTTACCTCCCATTCTAAGCATAGCCGACTCAAAGCTTAGTCTTGTTCTAGTGCTAGGCTCATAGAAAAGTGTAGCTAGGATTTTCCCTTTACATATTTTGTCATACTTTTCAGGTATATCTACCATATCCTGTGCAACGGTAAAAATTTGGTTTAGTTCCTCAAGTGTGAAATCACTTGGATCAATAAGATGTCTTCCTTTAAGATTCATTATAATTCCTCCCTTTTATTTAGTTGTTGGGGGATTTTTGATCCCTCAACTAATTTGGTTGGGAGACAAGTCTCCCTTATTAGCCTCACAGGACTAATTTAAAGGCATAAAAAAACCTTCTAGCACTGAAGGCTAAGAAGGTATAGATATCTTGAAATATAGACATGAATAATCTATATACCAGTATTCATACCTTCTCAGTCTCACAGGACTAATTTAAAGGTTTATATGTTACAAACATAATATCGCAATGACAAATAAATGTCAATAAAAAATATTACAAAATGATATGATTCAAGTAAAAAAATTACAGGAAAATGCGAAATATAGTAAAATATTACTAACAATCTTAAACTATGTTGAAAATAGGTTATTTATATGGTAATATTATATAACGTTAGAATTAAAAAAAATATAGAAGAAAAACGGGAAGGAACTATATTATGGAAATGACTAATCTTGAATGTATAGATGAAAAAACGATTAAAAATAATATAGAATATAAAAGAAGAATACTAAATGAACTGATGCTAAATGATAACATAAACAAGGAATGTATCTTAAAATTAAGTATTGAGTTGGACAAGCTTATTTATAAATACTATTGTAAAAAATATAACAATAAAAATTATAATTAAAATTTAACTTTAAGGAAAAGTTAATATATTTAGATGCATAAAAATCCCTATTAAAACAGGGATTTTTTATTTATATTTTAGTAGGCTTTAACTATATTAAAGTCTTATAAAGTCATATGTTAAGTGTTTTACAGAATACCCCATTACCAATCCTCTGTTCCCTGCACCTTGCATCCTGTACAGAACAAAGAAGCACCAAAGGTGCCTTTGTTCTAAAGATATATAAAACATGGTATAATAATACTAACAAACTATAACGGAGTGATAATATGGATAAAATATTAATTGTTGATGATGATAAAAAAATATGTCAGTTAGTAGAGATGTTTTTAGAAAAGGAACAGTTTGAGGTAATAAAAGCCCATGATGGTGAAGTAGCTATTAAGAAATTTAAAGAAGAAACCCCAAATATGGTAATACTAGATATAATGTTACCTAAAATGGATGGGTATGATGTATGTAGAGAGATAAAAAAAATTAGTGATGTTCCTATAATAATGCTTACAGCAAAGGGGGAAACATTTGATAAAGTACTAGGATTAAGGTTGGGAGCAGATGATTATATGGTAAAGCCCTTTGATCCAGAGGAACTTATTGCTAGGATAAGGGCTGTATTAAGACGGGTTTCCACAAATTCTAATCAATCAGCAGAACAAATAATTTTTCCTAACTTGGCTATAAATATGGACAATTTTACTTTAAAAATAAATGATAAAGAGAGCCAATTACCTAAAAAAGAAATGGAATTACTATATTTCTTAGCATCAAATCCAAACAAGGTTTTTACAAGGGAACAGTTAATAGAACGTATTTGGGGATTTGATTTTATAGGAGAAACTAGGACAGTAGATGTTCATATAAAAAGACTTAGGTCTAAATTAAAGGAAGTAAAGGATAATTATGAAATAAAAACAGTTTGGGGGGTAGGGTATAAATTTGAGGTGAAAAAGGGTGTTTAATTCGGTATTTAAAAAAATGACATTTGTATACCTTATCGTAATAATAATAAGTTTTATAATATTAGGTATTGTAGCCATAGAGATGTTAGAGGATTATTACTTTGATAAAAGAGCCCATGCTTTAACGGAAGAGGGGCAAAAGCTCAATAATACTATAATAGATTATCTAAATAGAAAGGTAAACTATGGAACTTTGAAAAATGAACTTAATTCTATAGAAAAGTTCTTAAATGCTAAAATATGGCTTATAGATAAACAAGGGTATATATATGGGGTATCAAATGAAACTGAAGGAAATTGGATAGGAAAACAGGTTTCAACCGATGATTTAGTGAAGGTTTTAAAGGGCGATGTTATGGTGAAGAGGGGAGAATATGATGAACTCTTTGGAGGTCCTGTTCTTACAGTGGGGGTCCCTATATTTGTAAATGGAATAGTTGTAAATGGTGTAATCATGCATTCTCCAATATATGAGATAGACGAAACATTAAATGAAATATATAAAATAATACTTTATTCTATGGTTATATCCTTGATGATTGTACTTATACCCCTTTATTTCACTTCTCAAAGGATATCAAAACCACTGAGGGAAATGAATAAAATAACCAAAATAATAGCTTCAGGGGAGTTTGAAAAAAGGCTTAATATAAATACAAATGATGAAATAGGGCAGTTAGCTAAATCTTTCAATAATATGGCGGGAGAACTTGAAGAAATAGAAGAAAAGAGACGGGGATTTATTGCAGATGTTTCCCATGAGCTAAGGTCTCCCCTTACCCTTATAAGGGGTTATATAAAGGCACTTATGGATAAAGAAACTTCTGATGATAAGAAAAATGAGTATCTTAATATAACATATGAAGAGACTGAAAGATTATCAGAACTGATAAATAATCTATTGGATTTATCCAAGATGGAGTCTGGAAATTACCCCCTTAATTTGACTACATTTGATTTAAATGAACTTATTAGAAGGAGTATAATCAAATTTGGTAATAAACTAGAGGGAAAAGATATAAATGTGGAAGTGAATTTTAGAGAAGACCCTATATATGTTAGTGGAGAAAAGGATAGTATTTCTAGGGTTATATCAAATATTATAGATAATGCCATAAAATTTATGGAGAGGGAAGATAGTTTAACTATACTAACCGAAATAAAGAATAATAAAGCCTATGTATACATTAAGGATACGGGATGTGGTATTCCTAAAAAAGACTTACAAAATATATGGAAAAGATTCCACAAAGGAGATAAATCCAGATCAAGGCAAATAACTGGAACGGGGTTAGGCTTATCTATAGTAAAGGAAATTATTAAAAATCATAATGAAGAAATATGGGTTAAAAGTGAGGAGAGAAGAGGTACTGAATTTGTATTTACATTAACTTTGTCAACAAATACAAAGTAAAGTGAAATATGCATATAGCAAACAATATTTACAAAAGGTGTAAAATGTACTACAATATACATAAGTGACAGATAAAATAACATTAACAATTAGGGGATTAGTTTAAAAAAATAGGGGGAATCACAATGAAAGAAATCATTAATCAAGAGGAAAGTTTTTTAATAGGAGATATTGAAGAAATCTCAATCAATGTATCAAGTACAAATGTAAAGGTAATATCTACAGATGATGAAAAAATTAAAGTACATTTTCATGGTGATATTAGTACAAATAAAGAAAAGTCTATACCTTATCTTGATTGTAATGAGAATGATAAAAGATTGGAGATAAGTATAGAAAGAAAATCAAAAATATCTTTTGGAATAGTACATGTAAAGTCAGACTTAAGGTTAGATATATATATTCCTAAAAATTACTTAAATGATGTATCAATAAAAAAATCATCATCTGATATTAAGATAGAAAATTTGAATATTAGAGATTTTAAGTGTAAATCTTCTTCAGGGGATACTGATATAGAAAGTATTATCTGTAAAAATGCATATATTGATACATCCTCTGGAAAGGTAGATATAGAAGAGTTTGATGGGAACTTAGATGTTTCATCAAGTTCAGGCAGTGTAAGGATAGGTTATAAAAATACTAATAATGATATTAAAGTTAAAACTTCTTCGGGAAAAGTAAATATAAACTTACTCAATGGGGGTAAAAATGAACGGGTAAACTCGGGGCTACTAGATGTACATACAAGTTCCGGAAAGGTTAAAATCCAACAAGAAGTACTTAATCATGATATTAATGTTAAGACATCTTCAGGAAGTGTAAAAATAAAGTTCCCTAAAAATTCTGAATATTATCTGAAAGTAAATACTTCCTCTGGAAATATTAAAACAAAAACCCCTTTAACTACAACGGAAGAATCAAAGAGAAATTATTTAGAAGGGGTTTTGGGAACAGACACTAATAAAGTTAAAATAAAAACTTCATCGGGTAGTGTGGAGTTAGAATAAAATGGTCACCCCTTAAGGGGTGATTATTTTATTTACAATTTATTCATACTTTTTTAAATATTATTGGCTAAAATAAGTATATAGATTAAAGAGGTAGAGGAATTTACCATTTTAAATCAATAATATCAAAATTCCGTGGTATACGTATAATAAATATCTTTTTAGACCAGCTAGTAAAAGTCAAGAGTATTTAAGTGAAAAAATTTAAATTCTCTAATATTAAATTTATGCACGACAAAAAGACCTTTGAAAAACACGAACAATGGCCAAATTTAGGCTTTTAAAATTG